>JBDHSE010000017.1:0-20238 GCA_039807955.1 Ideonella sp.
TCGGCCGGGTCGAGCAGGCGCTGCCACGTGGTGCGCGTCGTCGCCTCGGGCAGCTCGACCTTGTAGAACGCCTGATAGCCGCGCCACAGCGGCAGCCAGGCGTCGTGATCGGCGGCGGTGGCGGGGCGGACGTTCGGCGCGGTCATGACAAGCTTCCTTTCCTGCTCGCGGTTACGGCGCCGCGTCGTGTGGCGCGGCGGCGAAGTGCCGGGTGTCGAGCGCGGCGCGCCAGGCCTGATCGAACACCAGGTCGCACACGACGCGCTCGCGCTCGCCTTCGAGCGTCAGTTCGCCCTTCACCGAGTGGCGCTCGTCGGCGAAGGCGGCGCTCAGCCGCTCGAGCAGGGCCTGCTTGTAGGCCGTGTCCGGGCCCTGCAGATGCAGGCCCTTGGACTCGAGTACCACCAGCCGCTGCCGGCCGTCGCCCGCCACGTGCGCGAACACGAAGTCCGGGTACACCTTGTGGCGCTGCCAGCCCTGCAGCCCGTACTGCGCCTTCGCGACGTTGCGGTGCCACCAGCGCAGCGCCGCCTTCTCGTCCAGGTAGAGCGCGACGGCGGCTTCCAGTTCGTTCATGTCGGGCGTGCGCAGCGCCGGTTCGAGCAGACTTTTTTGCGCCGGCTGGGCGTCGCTGCGCATCAGCAGGCGGGGCGCTCCGGCCTGATCGAGCGTGAATGTCTCGGGCAGTTCGTAGTCGGTGCGGTCGGCCCTGAGCCTGAACTGGATGCGGCCATCTGCGACGCGCACCTCGAAGACCTGCTGCGCGAGCCGGTCGCGTTCGGTCTCCATGTCGGCGCGCAGGCGCTCGATCAACGCGTCGGCCGACGCCGCGATCCGTTCGTCATCGAAGCCTGCCGTCCGCAGCCGCTGCAGCACCGCCTCGACCCAGCCCCACACCTGCCAGGCATTGGGCGCGAGGTCGAGCAGCGAGCGCACGATGCGCGCGCGGTCCAGCGCCGGCCCCGCGGCTTCCACCATGCCCGCCGCGGCCGGGCCGCCGCCGCGCAGCAATTCCAGACCCAGCTCGAAATGCCCGCCGCGCGCGGCGCCGGACGTGCCCGGCAGCCAGCCGGCGGCGAGCGCATCGGTCCGCAACTCGTCCCACGGCACGGCGCCGAGCACGTCGCTGTCGTAGACCAACTCGCGCCGCGGTTCGCCCGGCGCGGCCCAGGTCACCGTCGGCAGGAAGAGCCGCAGCTTGGCGAAGGCCGGGCGCCGCGCAAGCGTCACCGGTTTCAGCTCGGCCGGCGCGTCGCCACCGCTGACGCTGACCGCCAGGTCGCCCATGCCCTCGTTCTCGAGCGACTGCTTGATTCCCTGCACCACCTGCGCGGTGTTGGCGTCGTGGCACAGCACGTAGCAGGCGTCGAGCGCCGCGCGGCCGGTCTTGGCCGCGTGCGGCAGGCGCAGGATGCGGCCGACGAGTTGCGTCATCGCCGCCGGGCTGCGGCCGGCGGCGAGCGCGCACAGCACGTAGGCAAAGGGGCAGTCCCAGCCCTCCTGCAGCGCCTGCTTGGTAATGATCGCGCGTACCTCGCAGGCGGGCGCGAGCAGGTCGATGTTCTCCGGCTGCTTCAACTCGTCCTTGTCCGAGGTCTTGACCGCGATCTGGCGCTCGTTGAGCCCAAGCTGCAGCAGGTGCGCCCGCGCGTCCTCGGCGTGGATGAAGCCGGCGTCGCGCAGGTCGGCGCCGGTGCGCTCGACCTGCACCAGCAGGATCGGGCGGATGTAGCGCGCCGTCTCGGCGCGCAGCGCGTCGGCCTCGCGCTGCAGCGCGTCGAGCCGCGCGAGCGCCGCGCCGAGGCAGCTCTGCCAGTCGCGCCAGCGCTGCACGTCGACGTGGATCGGCAGCTTGATCATCTCGGCCTCGTCGAGGTCGGTGCCGCGCACATCGACGAGGATGTTCGAGCCGCTGGCCGAGGCCTTCGCCACGCGCGGCGTCGCCGAAAGCTCCAGCAGGAAGCTCGGGTTGAAGCCGTCGAGTGTGCGCAGCGCGTTCTCCGAGTAGGCGTGGTGGCCCTCGTCGATGACGACCATCGGCCGCAGCAGCCGCATCACGTTGCCGAGCGAACTCTTGACGATGCTGCCCTTTTGCGCGCGCGCCTCGTCGGCGCTTTGCCACGGGCTGCCGTAGGCGTCGAGGTTGGGTACGGCGCGCAGCAGTTCCCAGTGCGCCTCGATGTCGTCCTCGCGCGGCAGGAAGCCGAGCACGTTGCCGCGGTCGCGAAAGAAGCGCAGCGTCTCCTTGCTCTGGCGCGCCGCCGATTGCAGCATCAGCAGCATCACGCACAGGTGCGAATCGGTATCCAGCCGAGACAGCGGCGAGAGCTTCTCGAGTATCTTCACCCGCCCCGCGCCGGCCACGTTGAGGATCTGCCGGTACGGATGGTCGCGGTCCGACAGCGCCGAAAGCGTCTGGCGGTAGATCGCCTCGTTGGGCACCACCCACAGCACGAGCCCGGTGTGGCGCGCGAGCCAGCCGCCGAACACCCGCCCGACGCTCGCTGCGGCGAGCAGCGTCTTGCCGCCGCCGGTCGGCAGCTTCAGGCAGACGTTGGGGATCGCGCGGCCGGCGCCGTCGAAGCGGCTCGAATGCGGCTGCGCCGCGAAGGCCTCGGGCAGGCGGTGCGCGGCCTTCAGCGCGGCCCAAGTCTTCTTCGGAAAGTCGCCCGCCTCGCGCGCCAGATCGTCCATGCCCTCCATCGCGCGCAGCGCGGTCACGGCCGTCTCGGCCTGCACAGCGTGCTTCTTCAACTCGTCGAGATAGTCTCCGAGCCGGTCGAGCACCTTCGACTGGAAGGGCTTCAACTGCACCCCGCCCGCGCCGTCCGCTGCCGTCGCATGGCGCCGCGGCGCCCAGAAACTGCGACCGTCACGCTCGATGAAGCCGGCGAAGCGCGCGTCCAGCTTGTCTTGCACGCGCACCAGGTCGACGCGGTAGATCAGGCCCAGACGCTCGAGCCGCCCTTGCAGGTCGGCAAAGTCGGCCGTGCTCATGCGCGGTGCTCGAGCGGCCAGGTCGATGTCCGACTCGGGCCGGTGGTCGCCGCGCGCGCGCGAGCCGAACAACACCACGCCGTCGAGCAGCGGCGTCTCGTCGAACAGCCGCGTCAGCTTGGCCAGCGTGGTCGGCGCGATGCCCGATTGCCGTTGCGTCAGTGCGGTATCGGCGCGCTGCGACGGCGTCAGTCCGGTTTCGGCGCGCAGCACGGCGCTCATTTCACGCCCGGGCGCGCGGCCAGCTTGTCGCGCAGTGCGACCAATGCACCTACCGCGCGGCTCCTGATGAACGCGCTCAGCTCGATCGCCTTGGCCTCGTTGTATTCGTGGCTCAAGTCGTTGCGGTACTCGCGCATGCGGTCCCATACCTCGGCGTCATCGATCAGCTTGGATTCGAAAGCCACCGGGATGACATCCCACGCCTTGGCGGCCATCGTCTCGCCGCGGTCGGCGAGATAGCGGAACAGCGTCTTCCACGCCATCTCGAAGGTGAACTCGAATCGCTGGATCAGCGCATCGCGCACGATGGACGTTTCGTCCAGTTCCAGCGCTTCGAGCAGGCGGTTCAGCGCCTTGCCGAAGAACTCGCGCTGCAGCTCGTACCTTTCGATCCTCTGGGCGCTCATGCTCAACTCTCCCGGTACAGCGCAAACGGCAGCGGCGCATAGGCGACGCCATGATCCAGAAGCTGCCGGTTGCTCAGGTACTTGGCCGGCGCGAACACCAGGTGGCCCTTGCCGTCGCCGCGCGCCGCGCCCCAGGCGTGCAAGGTCTTGGCCAGGCCGAGCGTCAGCGCCGCCTCGGGCGACTTCAGGAACGCGAGGTCGGGGCGGTACAGCAGCCAGACGTGGCGGTCGCTGGCCTCGCCCAGGTACCACGGCGCGGCGCCGTCGGGCCGCGGCGGCAGGCTCGCGCCGGTGGCGGTGTAGAAGAGCCACGCGCCGAGTGCGTCGAACGCCGGCAGGCGCTCGCCCGACAGCAGCTTCTCCAACTCGACCGGCTCGCCGAGCGTGCAGTAGGTGAACTCGCCGCCAAGGCCCTCCATGCGTTCGGAGATGCGCTTCTCGCCTTCGACGCGCAGCACGCCGTCGTCGAGCTTGGCGGCGATCTTGTCGAAGCGCTTCGGCTGCTTCGCCTGTCCCTGGTCGGCGAGGTCGCCTTCGGCGAAGCCTTCGCGCGCCTTGATCGCCTCGACCCTGGCGAGCCACTCGTCGGCCTTCTTCAACTGCGTGAAAGTGAGCTTGTGCTCGAGCAGCGTCTCGCGCTGCGTGCCGACCCAGGCGTAGCCGTTGATCGCCCGGCGCACGCGCTCGGCGGTCAGCGTGTCGGCATAGTCCTCGCCCTCGACGAGGATGAAGCGGCGCGTGCCGCCGTCCTTCGCGTTGGCCTTCAGCACTGCGTGCGCGGTGGTGCCGGAGCCGGCGAAGGAGTCGAAGACGAGGGCGTCGTCGTTTGCGCCGATTTCCAGGATGCGTTCGATCAGCTTCGTGGGCTTGGGCGTGGCGAACCCGACGTTGTCGCCCATCACTTGCTTCAACTCCGTGGCCGCGCTTCGACTACTCCCGGCGTCGACGTTGTAGAAGATCGTCTCTGGAGGAATCCCGGGCCGCGCGTCGGCATAGATTCGGAAGTACGGGTTCCATCCGCCATCGGACTTGCGCCACTCGATGCGCGATGCTTCGTTGCGAACCTTGTCCTGACTCCAGCGCCACGCACCGTCGGTGCCGTCGCGCAGGCGCGGCAGAACTTCGGTGCCATCCGGCGCCACGATCGCATAGTGCAACTTGGGTCGTGCAAGTCTTGTCTCGCCTTGCCCGCCCATCGCCCGTAGAGGTTTGAGGTAGTAGCGCCTGCCGGCCTCGTCGGTCTTGTCGTAGTGCGGCGCAATTTCGTCGTCGCTTGTAGCAAGACGATGAAGTGTGACTTGCTCGGCATCCCGCGCATAGACAAGCATCGTGTCGTGACGTGTCGAGAAGGTCTCGGCGTCCATCTTCGGACTGTCGGCCTTCTCCCAGATCACGGTCGCCAGGTGTTGGGTGTCGCCGAAGATCTCATCGCAAACCATCCGCGCTCTATGCACCTCGTTGTCGTCGAGCGTCATCCACAGCGACCCGCGTTCGCTCAGCAGCTCGCGCAACAGCACGAGCCGCGGCCACATCATGCACAGCCACTTGTCGTGGCGCAGCATGTCTTCGGCGTCGACCGGGTTCGTGCTCAGCCACTCCTTCATGATCGGCGAGTTGACGCCGTCGCTGTAGCACCAGCCCTCGTTGCCGGTGTTGTACGGCGGGTCGATGAACACCAGATCCGCCTTGCCGGCGTAGCGCGGCAGCAGGCTCTTGAGCGCGTGCAGGTTGTCGCCGTGGATCACGAGGTTGCCGCCGAGGTCGGCCGGCCCGATGCCCTTGGCCGCGTCGGGCACGAGCGGCCGGTACGGCACCGTCAGGTGGTGGTTGTAGACGTACTCCTTGCCTTTGAAGACGATTTCGGGCATGTCGTTTCGAGTCGTTCGGCGCGTGGCAGCGTTGCGCCGCATTGTCGGGCCTGACGGGGAGCGCCGGGCATAGCGCCGGCCGCGCAGCGAGGTCGAGCGCTTGCGTCAACAGCAATCGTCGCTGCCGCCGAACAGCGCGTTGCCGACCCACCAGCCCACGGCGAGCAGGCCGATCGTGTCCCACAGGCCGAGCCGCGCCGAGTGCCGGCGCGCCCAGCTTGCCAGGGCCGCAAGCTGCGGGGCGGGGGTGAGCCGCAGCGCGAACTCGAGTTCGATCGGGCCGTCTGGCGCTATGCCGCGGCGTCTTGCCGCGGCCAGCGGGTCGGCCAGCGCGGCGACCACTTCGCCCAACCAGTCGCGGATTTCGACCAGCAGGTGGCGGTACGCGCCAGCCAGCAGGTCGCGCGCCTGTACGTCGTCGCCGCGCGCGTTCGACGCCCGAACGTCGCGATGGCCGTCGAGCAGGTCTTCGACGACCACCGCGAAGCGAGCTGCCGAGCGCTGCACGTCCGCGTCGCTCGCCGCTTCGTTGGCGAGCACGTCATCCATCAAGTCGCGTACGCGGGCCTCGAGGCGCTCGCAGGCGCCGCGCATCGCCTGCAGGTGGTGCGAAAGAAGCGCCGCCATGTCGGGCGCGGCTGCGGTGCCTGCAGGCGGCGCATCGAGCCGCGCCGCGAGCGTCGCGCACACCGGGCGCAGCGCCTGCCCGAGCAGCGTCACGCGGCGCGGAACGGTCGGCGTGTCGCTCACCGCCGTTTCCTCGGCTTGCGCGGTGTCCTGGGCAGGTTGGGCATCCAGAGGTAGCCCTGCAGCCAGAGCCGGCCCTCGATGTCCTGGCCGACCTGCGGCGGCGCGTCGCCCTGCCAGGCACGGCGGGTGATCACGATGTCGAGGTCGGCGTCGGCTTCGCCAAAGCGCATGACCGCGGCGCGCACCCGCCAGCCATCCTGGCCGAGCCAGCCCTCGAACTCGGCGACCGACTTCACCGGGGCGTGGAAGCTGTAGTCGTCCGCGTCCCAGCCTTCGACCGGCAAGAACAGCGACGCACCGTCGAGGCTGACCGTGGTGGCGCTCTCGTGCGGTTCCTCGCCTTCTTCCAGGTGCTGGTTGAGCCACGCCACGACATCGGGGTGCTGGTCGATCTTCCATTCGCGGCGCTCGGCAACATTCGCGCTGTAGGCGATACCGGTGAGGATGAAGTCGTAGGACTTGCCGGTTTGGTACCAAGCTCGGTTGATCAGGTACTGCGCGTCGTAGAACGTGACCTCGGCGTCGCCCCAACCGGCTTCGATCTGCGCTTCCAGCCCGCCTTCCCAGACCGAGACCTCGCGCAGCGTCAGCGTCTGCTGGCTGCCGCTGGCGAAGAACGGAAAGAGGCTTACCACCATGTTCGCCTGCTTCTCGGGGCGAAGGATCAACGCCAGCCCTTGCGCGCGCAGCGGCCAGACGAGTTGAAAACCCTGGGGCCAGTCCGGCGGCGCATCCCAGGACGGTTTGCGCGCCTCGCCATAGCCGGTCTGAACCATCGCACCGGGCACGATCTCGGGCAGGCGGCGCATGACTTGCGCCGAGTCTTCGACGAACGGTTCCCAATGCGAGCCCATGAAGTGTGGCGTATCGGCGGGTTCGGCAACGAAGGTCGATTGCGGCCACGGCAGGGTCTCGCGGGTGGGCGGCGCCGGCTCGATCGCCTGCGGCGGCCGAGCCTGCGGCTCGAAGGTTTCGCGGCGAATCAGGGTTTCGCCGCTGCCGTCGAACGCGATGCCGAGGTAGTCCGTGCCGACCGAAGTCACCGTACCCGGCCCATGCTCCGGGTGTTCGATCCGGGTGCCGACCGTCCAATCGCGTGTATCCATGCGCCGGCGCCTCCAAGGTTGCAGCGGATTGCCGGCCCCGATCCTATGCGAGCAGGCGCCGCCCCCTGCTTGACCGGCGTCACTTACGCCGCAAGCTGCTGCCGGTAGCCGGCAAGCACCTCCTCGCGCAGCACGGCCCAGATCGCGGCGTGCAGTTCGACGAAGCGCGGGTCGGTCTTGACCTCGGCAACGTCGCGCGGGCGCGCGAGGTCGATCGCGAACTCGCCGATCGGGTGGCTCGCCGGGCCGGCGGAGAGGACGACGACGCGGTCGCTCATCGCGATCGCCTCGTCGAGGTCGTGGGTGATGAAGAGCACCGCCTTCTTCTTCGACGCCCAGAGGTCGAGGACCTCGTTTTCCATCAGCTGCCGGGTCTGGATGTCGAGCGCCGAGAACGGCTCGTCCATCAGGATGATGTCGGGGTCGAGCGCGAGCGTCTGCGCAAGACTCGTGCGCTTCCTCATGCCGCCCGAGAGCTGGTGCGGGTAGCGGTCGCCGAAGCCGCCGAGGCCGACGCGCTTCAACCACTCCTCGGCGCGCGCCGTCGCCTCGCGCACCGGCACGCCGCGAAACTCGAAACCGGCGCGCACGTTCTGCATCGCCGTGCGCCACGGCATCAGGCTTTCGCCCTGGAACATGTAGCCGGCGCGCTTGTTGATGCCCGTGAGCGGCGCGCCGAACACGCTGACGCTGCCGGCACTCGGCGCGAGCAGACCGGCTGCCATGTTGAGCAGCGTGCTCTTGCCGCAGCCGGTGGGCCCGACGACGCTGACGAACTCGCCTTCGCCGACGGCAAGCGTCACGTCGCGCACCGCGGTGTAGCGCTGGCCGGGTGCGTCGCGGCTGACGAAGGTGCAGGCGACGCCTGCGAGCGAGAGGGCGGCGGTCACGTTCGTGGTCGGTCGAGATGGGGGGTGTGGTGCACCGCGCGCGGCCGCGGTGCAAGGGGTGCCGAAGTCTAGAGCAGCCTTGCAGCGCCGGCCCCTGCCGAACTGGGGATGGCGCAGCGCGGCGCGGGCGAGTAAGTTGAAGGCATCGCGTTTCGTGGCCTGCAAGGGGGTTCGCCGATGAGGCGCTGGCTCGTCGTCGTGTGCATCGGGTTGCTGCTCGTCGCAACGGCGGTGGGCGCGCGGGCGCAGGCGCCGAAGCCGGTGCCGCTGCCGGTACCGATGCCGGCGCCGAAGTCGGGCTTCGACTATTCGGCGCCGCGTTCGCCGCTGCTCGGCGATCTGCGCGGCATGCGCTGCGACGACGCGCGCGCCGCGTTGCGCAAGCTGCACCTCGACCTCGCGTCGTGCCCGGTCGGCAAGGCCGGCGGGCGCTACCCGGCCGGAACGATCAACTGGCAGTCGAGCGCGCCCGGAACGCCGGTGGCCGAACTCGACGGGCTGCGCGTCACGCTCGAGCCCGAACGCAGTTCGCGCACCGACACCGGCTCGGGCATCGGGGTCGATGCCGGCGGCGGGACTGGCGGCAGCGGCGGCACCGGCATCGGCACCGCGGCCGCGATCGCGGCAGCGGCCGCGCTGGCGGCGGCGATCGCCGATGCCAATGCGCGCAAGCTGCCGGACCTGCGCGGCAAGACGTGCGAGCAGGCGCAGGCCGAACTGCGCAAGCTGCGCATCGCGCTCGCCGAATGCGTGACCGGGCAGGCGGGGTCGCGCTACCCGGCGGGCACGATCAACTTCCAGTCGATACCACCGGGAACGCCGGCCGCGAAGGTCGACGACCTGCGCGTCGCCGTCGAGCCCGCGCCGCAGCCGATCACCGCGCTGCCCGACGTGCGGGGACTGAGCTGCGATCGGGCGCAGGCGGTGCTGCGTGAACTGGGCGTCAGGCTTGTCGAGTGCGATCCGGGGCGGGCGGGGTCGGGCTACCCGGTAGGGACGATCAACGCCCAGTCCGTCGCGCCGGGGACGCCGGTCGCGCGGGTCGATGCGCTGCGCGCCCGCATCGAGCCGGTGCCGCCTGCGGCGCGCGTGCTGCCCGACCTGCGCGGCAGGACCTGCGACGAAGCCGCCGCGGCGCTGTCCGCGCTCGACGCGAAGTTCGAGACCTGCACGCCGGGCAATGCGGTCGCAGGTGTGCGCGAGGGCCACATCAACGCCCAGTCGCCGAACCCGGGCACGACGCTGCCGCTTGGTGCGCCGCTCGTGCTGCGAACGCAACCTGCGCCGCAGGCCGTCGTGCCCGATGTGGTCGGCCTGGCCGAGGCGAAGGCAGCAAGCCTGCTCGCGAGCCGCAAGCTGCAGGCGCGTGCGAGCGGCCCGCCGGCAGCGAACGGGCGGCGCGTACTTAGCCAGGACCCGGCCGCGGGAACGCCGGTAGCGCCGGGTTCGGCGGTCGCGATCCGGCTTGGCTTGAGCGTCCCGCGCTTGATCGGCCTCGATTGCGCGGCGGCGCGCGAGCGCGCGGCCGAGTTCGGCCATCCGCGCGTCGATTGCGAATCGCGCCCCGCAAGCTCGGCTGGGGATGCAATCGGCCGCGTCTTCGAGCAGACGCCCGAACCTGGCGGCGAGGCGGTGCCGGCGCCGGCCGCGATTCGCGTCGCGGTCTGGGCCGTGCAGCAGGTCGCGGTGCCCGACGTGCGCGAGCAGCCGCTGAACGGTGCGATCGGCAGCATCGAGGCGGCGCGGCTCACTGCCCAGCCCGACGAGCGCCGGGGCGAGCGCATCGTCTCGCAACAGGCGCCGGCGCCGGGAACGGTGGTCGATGCGGGCAGCGCCGTCCGCCTCGAAACGCGCGAAGTCGTCGAGGTGCCCGATGTCGTCGGCCAGACGCTCGCCGCCGCGCAGGGCAGGCTCGATGAAGCGCGGCTGCGCGGCGCCGCCGATGCGCAGGATCACGCCGGCGACCGCGTCGTGCAGTCGCAGTCGCCGGCAGCGCGGGCGAAAGTCGCGGTTGGAACCGCCGTTCAGCTCTCGACGAAACGCTTCGCGACGGTGCCCGACCTCGCCCGCAAGACCTGCGATGAGGCTGAAGCAGCGGCGGGCGCGCAAGCCTTCGGCCTGCGATGCGAAGACGAGCACAGCTGGCGCGTCACTGTCTTCGGCACGCCGCGCGTCGTGTCGCAGCAGCCGGCGGCGCACGAGCGCGCCGAAGCGGGCACGACGATCACCGCCGAGGCGCAGGCGCCGCTGCCGGCGGCGGCGCCGTGGCTCGGCGGCGTGCCATTCGCAGCCGTCGCAGCGGTCGTCGTGGTGCCGCTCGTCGGCGTCGGGCTCTGGCTCACGTGGCCGCGGCCGGTACCGCCGCCGGTGGTGCCGGCGATACCGACGTCGCCGCCTGCGCCACCGCCCGTCGTGCTGCCGATCGTGCCGCCGCTCGTCCCGCCGCCGCGCGCGCCGTCGTTCGAATGGCGCGTCGTCGCCGATGCCTCGCCGGCGGTGAACCTGCGCTCGCCCGCGCCTGTCGCGACGCCGACGCGCAGGCCGCGCAAGACTGCGCCCGAAATCGGATGGCGCGTCGTCCGCGACGCCGGCCAGGTGCTGCTGCGCGAGGTCGAAGTTTCGGATGGAGGCGGCGATGCAAGACGTTGAAGTCAAGGCTGGCGCGCGGTTGCACGACCTGCTCGAAGTGCGCGCCAACGCCGGCGGCGCGGCCGAAGTGCGCCGCCTCGCGGCGCTGCGCGGCGGCGTCGACGCCAGCCTGCTCGGCCGCGCGCTTGCGGACTGGACGACCGAGAAGCTCGAAGCCGACCTCGAGCGCGCGTTCGACGCCGATCCGTTCGCGCTGATGGCGAAGGCCTGGTCGCAGATCGCGAAGGTGCGCGACGCCGTCAACAAGAGCGCCGGCCCGCCGCCCGCCGCCGCGAGCGTACCGCTTCTGAAGCACGACATCGACGCCAGGCTGCGGCCGCGCCTCGTGCTGAGCGTCGAGGGCGTCGACTGGTGCGACGTCGAGTTCGAGTTGAAGCTCGCGCTCGCGATCGAGTCGGCCGAACTCGAACTCTTCGGCGGCGCGCTGCGCGCGCTGCGGCTCGGCAAGGTCACCGGAAGCCTGACGCTCGCCTGCCAGGGCATCCCGGTCGAGGCGTTTCGGCGCGAGCTGAAGTTCGACTCGAGCTACGTCTTCGATCCGCCGATCCTCGGCGGTGTGCATGCCGCGTCGAGCGCGGCGACAGGCTGAGCCGGCCTACGTCAGCGCTTGGCGGCAAGCGCGTTCTTCACGAAGTCGTTCGTATAGGTCGCCGCGAGGTCGATCTTCGCTTCGCCGATCTTCGGGTCGATGCTGGCCAGCGCGTGCAGCGCCGTCGCGGGGCCGGCCGCGGGCAGCATGCCGTCGGGCGAGAGCGCGCCCTTGCCGGCGAGGAAGGCGTCGATATAGACGGCGCGGTCGCCGAGCAGGTAGCTCTCGGGGACGGCCTTCACGATGTCGGACGCGCCCGCCTGCTGGATCCACTTGTTCGCGCGAACGATCGCGTTGGCGATCGCCTGGATCGTCTGCGGGTGCTTGTCGATGTAGGCCTGCGGCGCGTACAGGCAGCCGGCCGGCATCGGGCCGCCGAAGACCTTGTCCGACTCGGCGACGTTGCGCGTGTCGGAGACGATCACGAGATCGCCCGAGCGCTTGAGCAGCGTGATCACCGGGTCGAGGTTGCTGATGGCGTCGATCTGGCCGGAGCGCATCGCGGCGACCGCGCCGTTGCCGGCGCCGACGCCGATCACCGAGACGTCAGTGGGTTTGAGCCCGGCGCGGGCGAGGACGAAATTGAGCATCACGTTCGTGCTCGACCCCGGCGCCGTGACGCCGACCTTCTTGCCCTTCAGGTCGGCGATGGACTTGAAGTGGGGCATCGTCTTCGGGTTGACGCCGAGCACGATCTGCGGCACCCGGCCCTGGAGCGCAAACTCGCGCATGAACTGGCCCTTGGCCTGCATGTTGATCGTGTGCTCGTAGGCGCCGGAGACGACATCCGCGCTGCCGCCGACGACCGCCTGCAGCGCGCGCGAGCCGCCGGCGAAATCGACGATGGTGAAGTCGAGCCCCTCGTCCTTGAAGAAGCCCTGCGTCTCGGCGATCGTCAGCGGCAGGTAGTACAGCAGGTTCTTGCCGCCGACCGCGATCGTGACCTTGGGCTGTGCCTGTGCGCGCACGATCGACGGCGCGGCGATGGCGGCGGCGCAGGCGCCGAGCATGAGGGTTCTGCGTTGCATCAGCGGTCTCCTTGTCCTTCGAGGGCCCGACTGTAGCGGCGCCGGGCACGGTTGCGCAGCGGGCAAGCCCGGGGCGGGGTCGGCGACAGGGTTTCGCGCCGCAGTACGCACGGCCGCATGAAGACCGGGCGCGGATCCGCGGCCCGGTTCCCCTCAGGAAGCGGCGCGCTTTGCCGATAGCAGAGCTTGAAAGCCTTCGTTGCCATCCGTAAAGCCGTCCGGAAAGCTCCGCCATGCCCGTCGATTCCGAACTGCGCCTGCTCGACATCGACATCCCGTCGCAGCCCGAGGCGCTCGTCAAGCTCTCGCTGCTGCTGGCCGAGGAGGAGGTCGATTTCAAGGCACTGGCCGTCCTCATCGAGTCCGACATGGCGCTCGCGGCGGCGGTGCTCAAGGCCGTCAACTCGTCGCTCTACGGCCTGTCGGGCCGCGTGCAGAGCGTGCAGCAGGCGATCACCTACCTCGGCACGCGCGAGGTCGCCGCCGTCACCTTCGAGATGGGGCTGCGCGCGATCTTTCCGCACGCGCCCGAACTGGCGGCGCTGTGGGACCGCGCCGCGCGCCGCGGCGTGCTGATGGGGCGCATGGGCGCCGCGCTCGGCGTCGACCCGTGGGCGGCGCATTCGGCCGGATTGTTCGAGGAATGCGGCAAGGCGGTGCTGTTTCGCTACGCGAGCGAGCGCTACCGCAAGATGCTCGAGGCGGCGGACGACGAGGTCGCGCTGCTGCTCCTCGAGCACGAGGCCTTCGGCGTCAGCAACGACGCGCTCGGTGCGGCGCTGTGTGAAAGCTGGGGCCTCGCCGCCGCGGCCGTCGCCAGCGTGCGCCATCACGTCGAGGTGCAGGCGACGCGCGAGCTGCCGGCGCACGTCCAGCGGCGCGCGATCTGCGCGCTCTCGGCGATGGCGCACGCGCTGATGACGGCGCCCGAGACGCTCGACGACGTCGCCCACGCCGTCGCTCCGCAGGCGCAGCTCGACGAGACGCTCGTGCTGCGCGGCACGCGCAAGGTCGCCGGTCAGCTCGAAGCGGCGGCGATGCGGGGCTGACGCGGGAGCGCATTGGCGGCTGCCGGGCCAGGCACCGGCGCGACAGGCCGCGCGGGCTGTGTGGCGGCGCCGGATGCAGCCGGGCGCGCTGACGAGCCCGCGGCGGCCGCTTGCAAGCGCCTTTCGACGCCGGGTCAGGCGACGACGTTGAGCGTGCTGCCGGCGACGCCGCCCGTCGTCGATGCGGTCGGCGCAGGGACGACGGGCGTTGTGGTCGGCGGCGCGGCCGGCGGGAGTTGTCCCTTGGCGACCCTGACCATGTCGGCGAACGCGACCTTGGCGGTTTCGACGTCGCCTTGATACAGGGCCTTGCCGATCCGGGCGAACGGGCTTCCGCGCTCGAGCGTCGCGCCTTCGGGCGCGTTCCTGATGACGTCGGCGTATGCCGTCTTCGCGGCGTCGACGTCGCCGGTGCGCAGCGCCCGTGCGAGCGAGCCGAAGGCCTGGCCTTCGGCGGTGGGGGCGCGCATCGGCGGGGAGGCAATCGGCCGCATGGCGCTGGTGTTGACTGAAAGGGTCATGGTCGACTCCGTCGCGGTGAGTGGTGGGGCCTGCAAGTCTGAAGCTCCGCGCGCACGGCGTGGGCCGGAAAAGAAGGCCGTTGTGGCCCCACTTTCGGCCGAATCGATGCGAACGTGAGGCCGAGCCGGCGATACCGCTGTGCCCGCGCCGCACCGCGGCGGCCGCCGCGTGGGATGAGACGGTGAGCCGCTCAGCCCTCGAAGACCATCAGATCGACCTCGGCCGCCTGGCGGCGCAGCGGGATCAGCGCCTGGTACGCAGCCGACTCGTGCCACTTCGTCGCGGCGTCGAGCGTCGGGAAGCGCAGCACGACGGTGTCGGTGTGGCGGTGCGTGCCGTCCCACACCGCGCGGCGCACGCCGCGCAGCACGAGCTCGCCGCCCCACGGCTCGAGCGTCGCCGGCACCTTGGCGCGGTACTCGGCCCAGCGCGACGCGTCCTTCACGCTGATGTGGCCGATGACGTAGGCGGTCATGCCTCGAGCTGCGCCCGCGCTCAGACGCCCATGTACTTCTGCAGCAGCTGCGGGTCCTTCTTCAACTCGGCGGCCGGCCCTTCGTGGGCGATGTGGCCGTTGGCGATGAAGTAGACGCGCGTCGCGAGCGCGAGCGTCGCGGCGATGTTCTGCTCGACGAGGATGATCGTCTGCCCGGCCTGCGCCAGGTCGCGGCAGGCGCGCACCAGCCCCTGCACGATGACCGGCGCGAGCCCCTCGAACGGCTCGTCGAGCAGCACGATCTTCGGGTTGCGCACCAGCGCGCGGGCGATCGCGAGCATCTGCTGCTCGCCGCCGGAGAGGTCGGTGCCGCGGCTCGAGCGGCGCTCCTTCAGGCGCGGAAAGAGTTCGTAGATGCGGTCGAGCGGCCACTTCTGGCCGGCGCTCAAGCCGGCGAGGACGATGTTGTCCTCGACGTTGAGGCTCCCGAAGATGCGGCGGTCCTCGTGCACCAGCTGCATCCCGGCATTGGCGATCTGGAACGACTTCTTGCCGGCCAGCTCCTCGCCGTCGAGCTTGACGCTGCCGCTCCTGGGCTTGACGACGCCCATCAGGCTCTTGAAGGTCGTCGACTTGCCGGCGCCGTTGCGCCCGAGCAGCGCGACGACCTCGTTCTTCTCGACGCGCAGCGCGACGTCGAACAGGATGTGGCTGTCGCCGTAGTAGCTGTTGAGCCCGGTGACTTCGAGCAGACTCATGCCGATTCCGCCTCTTCGTGGATGCCGCCGAGATAGGCTTCCTGGACATCGGCGTTGTTGCGAATCTCGTCGGGCGTGCCCTCGACGAGGACCCGCCCTTCCTGCAGCACGGTGATGCGCTCGACCAGCTCGAACATCGCGTCCATGTCGTGATCGATGACGATCATCGTGCGGCCGGCGGCGATCGACTTCAGCAGCGCGACCGTCTCGACGCGCTCCTGCGGGCTCATGCCGGCGAGCGGCTCGTCCAGCAGCAGCAGGCTGGGCGAGGTCGCCAGCGCGAGCCCGATCTCGAGCCGGCGCTTCTCGCCGTAGGCCAGCTCGGCGACCGGGGTCTCGAGCCGCTCGCTCAGGTGCACGAGCGCCGCGGTGCTCTCGATCTGCGCGTCGAGCCCGGGCACCTTGGACACCGACTTGAAGAGGTCGAGCTTGAAGCGGCCCCGCAGCTCGCCGAGCGCCGCGATCGCCAGGTTCTGGCGCACCGTCAGCCGGTCGAAAAGCTGGTTGATCTGATAGCTCTTGGTCAGCCCGAGCTGGCACGCCTCGGCGACACCCAGATGGGTGATGTCGCGGCCGTCGAACATGATCTTGCCGGAGGTCGGCAGCACCTCGCAGGTCAGCATCTTGAAGAACGTGCTCTTGCCGGCGCCGTTCGGGCCGATGATGCCGCGCAGTTCGCCATGATCGACGCTGAAGTCGATATCGCTGTTGGCGACCAGGCCGCCGTAGCGCTTGGTGAGCCCCGTCACCTTCAGCAGGGTGCCGCTCTGGCTGGTCGTCGCCTTGTGCCGCATCGGATTGTTCGCCACGGACGTCGTCGTGGCGGCGGCCCGAGCCGTCGGCGCGGGTGCGCTGCCAACCGGCACCGAGGCCTTCTTCGGCACGACGAGGTGGTAGAGATCGACGATCGCGCCGACCAGCCCGTGGCGCAGAAACACGACGAGCAGCACGAACACGATGCCGAGGATGAGCCTCCAGGTCGCGCCGAGCTCGAGCGTCGTCTGGAACAGGTCGCTCAGGTAGAGCCAGACCGTCGCGCCCAGCAGCGGCCCGAACAGCCAGCCGGCGCCGCCGATCGCCGTCTGCATGACGATCTCGCCCGAGGTGTGGAACATGAACGCATCGGGCGGCATGAAGCCTTGCAGCATGCCGAGCAGCGCGCCGCCGAAGCCCGAGTACATCGCCGCGACGACGAACACCGTCATCTTGTAGCCGTGCACGTCGTGGCCGAGCGCCTGCGCGCGCAGCGGGTTGTCGCGGATCGCGCGCAGCAGCAGCCCGACCGGCGAGCGAACGATGCGCAGCGCGACGACGAGGCCGACGAAGTACCAGAACGCGAAGAAGCCGTACATCTGCCAGTTGCTGCTGAACGTGAACTCGAAGAAGCCCAGGCTCAGGTTCGGCGGCGGCACGCCGGGCAGGCCGTTCTCGCCGCCGGTGTAGGCCGACAACGGGTTGAACTCGAGGAAGAAGAACACCTCGGCGATCGCGACCGTGATCATCGCGAAGTAGATGCCGGTGCGCCGCAGCGCGAGCAGGCCGATCAGGTAGCCGATGATCCCGGCGACGACGGTGCCGGCGATCGCCGCGCCGATCGTGTTGGTGAACGAGGTCTGCGTCAGCAGGTAGGCGGCGAACATGCCGCCGGTGCCGAAGAACGCAGCCTGGCCGAACGACAGCAGCCCGGTGAAGCCGAACAGCAGGTCGAAGCCGATGCCGACCAGACCCCAGATCAGGATGCGGTTGATCGTGGTCGGGTTGAAGCCCAGGTGCGGCAGCACGAACGGCGCCGCGATGAGGGCGAGCAGCGTCAGGATCTCGACGATGAAGGGGCGTTGGCGGGAAGGCATCGGAAGAAGCGGTGCTTATTCGCGGCCGGCCGTGCCGAGCAGCCCATAGGGGCGCAGCACGAGCACGAGCGTCATCGCGACGAACAACATGACGTAGGAATAGGCGGGGTCGATCATCGAGGTCAGGCTGATGATCTGGCCGGCGATCAGCCCGCCGAGTACCGCGCCGGCGAACGATCCGACGCCGCCGATGACGACGACGACGAAGGTCTGGACGAGGATCGCGTCGCCGACATCGGGCGCGACCGCGACCACCGGCGCGTTGACGATGCCGGCGAAGCCGGCCGCCATCGCGCCGATGCCGAACACGAGCATGAAGACGCGCTGGATGTTGATGCCCAGCGAATCGACCATCACCGCATCCTCGATGCCGGCGCGAACGATCATGCCGAGGCGGGTGCGGTAGAGCACGAAGTACAGCGTCAGCAGCGCGACGGTGACGATCGCAAGCAGGCCGAGGCGATACGTCGGGTAGACCATGAAGCCGAGGTTCGTGATCCCGGACAGCGGTGCCGGCGGCGGCACCGTCTTCGAAAGGCTGCCGAAGAAGTAGCGCACCGTCTCGACGAAGACGATACCGAGGCCGAAGGTGACGAGCAGCTGATCCTCGGCCGGACGGACGTAGAAGTGCTGGATGATCAGCCGTTCGGTGATCACGCCGACCAGCATCACGAACAGCGCGCCGGCGGCGACCGCGACGATGAACGAGCCGGTGTGCTCGTAGGCGACCCAGCCTGCGTAGCCGCCGAGCATGAACATCGCGCCGTGCGCGAGGTTGAGCACGCCAAGCGTGCCGTAGATGATCGTCAGGCCCGACGAGATCAGTGCCAGCAGCGCGCCCAGCACCAGCCCGTTGAAGCACTGCGAGATGAAGTTGCCCCAGCTGAACACGTTGTTGCGTCCTTGTCATCGCGCGGCGCCCGGCGGCGCCCGCTTCGATCGGTCAGTGCAGCGGCCGCGCCCGCTGCCGTCCGCGAACGGCGGCGGGCGCACGCGCTCGTTTCGTCAGGTGTAGTCGCCCAGCTTGCAGCCGAACTCGTCGGGTTTCTGCATCAAGCCGGCGCCGGGCACGACCTCGACGACCTCCCAGAAATCCTCGGGGTTCTTCATGTCCTTCTTCGCCTTGCCGCGGACGATGACGACCGGGCGCACCAGCTGATGGTCCTGCGGCCGGTAGTGGACGTCACCGACGAGCGACGGGATCGTCTCGCCCTTCTCGTACTGCTTGATGACGTCGGGCGGGTAGAAGGTTCCCGCCTCGGTAACCATGCGCGCCCATTGCGCGAAGCTGCTGTAGGCGTTCTCGGCGCCCCAGTCGGGGTGGTAGCCGTACTTCTTGTAGAAGGCGTCGACGAACTGCTTGGCGAGGGGGTACTTGTCTTCCATCGTCCACCAGAAGTCCGTCGCCGCGAGCACGCCGGCCGTGATGTCGACGCCGGCTTCCTTGGCCATCAGCGGGATCTGGTAGGGCAGCACGAGCGTCATCTTCGGCAGCAGGCCGAACTGCTTGGCCTGCTGGCTCGACAGCACCGCGTCGCGGCCCCAGTTCACGTTGATCAGGAACTCGGCGCCCGAGTTGGCGATGTTCGTCAGGTACTGGCTGAAGTCCTGCGTCCCGAGCGGCGAGACCTGGTTGGTGACGATCGTCCAGCCGCCTTCATTCTTCAAGTAGTCCATCACCGACTTGGTCGTCGTGTGGCCGTAGGTGTAGTCGGGCGTCATGAACGCCGCCTTGCGGTTCTTGCCGAACTGCTTGACCATCACCGGGCCGATCGCGTTGGCCGCCGTCTCGCCGTAGAAGTTCTGGCGGAAACCGTAGCGCACGCAGTCCTTGCCGGTCGTGTCGTTCGAACCGGAAATACCCGTCACGTAGAGAACCTTCTCGCGCTCGGCGAACTTGTTCATCGCGACCGCGACCGCCGACGAGGTCGACCCCGTCATCAGCACGACCTTGTCCTGGTTGATGAAGGTCTGCGCCGCCTGCAGCGCCTGGTTCGGCTTGGCGGCGGAGTCGGCATGCTTGAGCACGACCTTCTTGCCGAGCACGCCGTTGTTGATCTTCGGCGCGAGCGTCTTCATCAGCGGATGGTTGGTATTCATGTGCTCGACGGCGAGCTCCCAGCCCTTCAGCTCGTCGTTGCCCTGCACCGCATAGGTGCCGGTCAGCGGCACCATCGCGGCGACATTGACGGTCGGGCCCTGCGAGCCGGCCGGCCAGGTGCCGATCGGCGGCTGATCGGCGGCGAACGCGACGCCGGGCAGCAGTGCACCGCCGGCGGCGCCGGCGCCGGCCAGCAGCAACTGGCGGCGCGCCGCATCAGTGAGGTTGTCAGGTTCGAACTTGCTCATCTCGACTCTCCTTGGATGAAGGACCTGGAACGCCCGCATCGCTGCGGGCGGGATACCGATGACGCGCTATTGCAGGCGAGCCGCCGTGCGCCCGCGACAGGGCATCTATCGACTGCGCTCGGTGGCACGATAAAGAAAAATGTATCGCGGCACGACATCATGGTTTTGAATCTACATCGGTGCGCGATATAGTGTCAATGCTCGGTTTCGCAGGCGTATCGATGAAAGCCCTAACAAGTGTTGGTTTGTGTCC
Source organism: Ideonella sp. (assembly GCA_039807955.1). Taxonomy (GTDB): domain Bacteria; phylum Pseudomonadota; class Gammaproteobacteria; order Burkholderiales; family Burkholderiaceae_C; genus CAIKUF01. The sequence continues at coordinate 19,724 of JBDHSE010000017.1, forward strand.
CTCGAGGCGGGAAATCTGTCTTCGCGTCAGGTGCGCGTCAGGTGTCGCGCGTAAACCGCTTATCGCCTGCTCGAGGGTCGCCGCGCGCGTAAAGCCGTGGGGCGTCCGCGCATGAGCAGAACATCCTCGCAGCCAGCGGCGCGGCCGCCGATCCTGGCCGACGAACTCGTGCGCCTGGCGGCGTTTCGGATGCTGCTGCGCCAGTTCGAATCGTTCAGCGCGCAGGCGTCGGCCGATCTCGGCCTCACGTCCGTGCAATACCAGGCGCTGCTCGCGATCGAGACGCAGCAAGACGGCGTGCAGATGACGGTGAAGCTGCTCGCGCAGCAGCTGATGATCAAGCACAACAGCGCGGTCGGCCTGGTCGACCGGATCGAGCATCTCGGGCTCGCGGTGCGCAGGCCGTCGGCGAGCGATGGCCGTAGCGTCGTCGTCGCGCTGACGGCGCGCGGCCGGCGCGCGGTCGGCCGGCTCGCCCTCGAGCATCGCAACGCGCTGCAGGCGATCGCGCCCGT
>JBDHSE010000356.1:0-3200 GCA_039807955.1 Ideonella sp.
ACGGCTCGCCGCCGACGGCGCCGACGTGACTTTCTTCTACCGCGGCAACCAGGCTGCTGCCGACGAAGTCGCCGCCGCCGCGGCTGCTGCGGGCCACAAGGTGCGAGCCGAACAACTGGACATCCGTGACGCGGCGGCCTGCGCGGCGGCCGTCGAGCGCGTCGCCGACCGCTGCGGGCGCATCGACATCCTCGTCAACAACGCCGGCGTCACGCGCGACAACCCGCTCGCCGCGTTCGACGACGCCGACGTGTCCGACGTGCTCGACACGAACGTGACCGGCGTCTTCAACATGGCGCGCGCGGTCGTGCCGTACATGACTTCGCAGCGCTCAGGCACGATCGTCAACCTCAGTTCGGTCGCCGGCGAGAAAGGCGGGCGCGGGCAGACGAACTACGCTGCGAGCAAGGGCGCGATCAACGCCTTCACGCGCGCGCTCGCGGTCGAGCTGGCGCCGCGCAAGGTGCGCGTCAACGCCGTCGCGCCGGGCGTGATCGAGACCGACATGTCGGCCGACGTGCGCGAGCTGGCCGGCGAGCAGGTGCTCTCGCGCATCCTGCTGCGCCGCTATGGGCAGCCCGCCGAAGTCGCCGATGCGGTATGGTTCCTCGCGTCGGATCACGCCGCCTACGTGACGGGCCAGGTGCTCGCCGTCGACGGCGGCTTCAAAATGGAGTGAGAACACAGATGACGACACCGATCACCAAGGACGAAATCAACGCGGTCTTCCCGACCGTCGCCGAAACCATGGCCGACGCGCTCGGCTGCGACCTCGAGGACATCAAGCTCGACGTCTCGTTGATCGAGGGGCTGGACGCCGAATCGATCGACTTCCTCGACATGGTGTTTCGCCTCGAGCGCGCGTTCAAGATCAAGATCCCGCGCGGCAAGATCGTCGAGAACGCGCGCGGCACGCTCTCCGAAGCCGAGTTCGAGAGCGGCGGTGTCGTCACCGACGCCGGCATGGCGCAACTGCGCGCGTATCTCACCGAGATCCCGGCCGAGCGCTTCAAGACGCCGATGAAGGCGAAGGACATCCCGCGGCTCTTCACGCCCGAGACGTTCTGCAAGCTCGTCATCACCGCGCAGCGCGACGCCGCCGCCGCGGCCTGAGCGGCGCGCGACCGGGCTTCATGTCCGAGCATTTCGCCGCCTTCTCGTTCGTCGACCGCATCACGTCGTTCGAAGCGGGCGTTCGCGCGCGCGGCGAGTTCGCGGTGCCGGCCGACATCGCGGCGTTTCCGGCCTGCCTCGTCGCCGAGGCGGTCGGCCAGCTCGCGGCCTGGGCCGCGATGGAGCACATCGCGTTTCGCGGCCGGCCGGTCGCGGCGCTCGCCAACGAGACGACGTTTCACGCCGACGTGCGGCCCGGCGACCGGCTCGAGCTCGCGGTCGAGATCGAGCACTGCGACGACGAGGCAGTCGCCTACGCCGGCTTCGCGAGCGTCGGCGGTCGGCCCGTCATCGAGTTGAAAGACTGCCTCGGCCCGATGCTGCCGGTGGCGGACTTCGACGCCCCCGAGGCGCTCGCCGAGCGGCTTGTCCTGTTGCGCGGTGCAGGTGCAGTGCCGGGCCGGTTTCGCGGCGTCGCGTTGCCGGCGCTGCAGGCCGAGCCCGCGGCGGACGGCGAATCGGTCGCGGCGACGCTTGCCGTGCCATCGCAGGCGCCGTTCTTCGGCGACCACTTCCCGCGCCGGCCGGTGTTTCCTGCGACGCTGCTGCTGGACCTGCAGATCAGGCTTGCGATGACGCTCGCGCCGCCCGGCGCGAAGCCGGCGCGCATGACGCACGTGAAGATGCGCTCGTTCATCGCGCCCGGCCAGGTGCTGCGTCTCGAGGCCAGGCGTAGCGACGCGCAGCGCATCAAGCTCGCCGCCGAGACCGACGGCAGGACCGTCGCCACCGCGCGGCTAGAACTCACGGAGGCGCAATGACAAAGCGGCGTGTCGCGATCACCGGCATCGGCCTCGTGACGCCGGTCGGCAACGACGTCGAATCGACCTGGTCCGCGCTGCTGGCCGGCAGGAGCGGCGGCGCCACGATCACCCAGTTCGACGCGAGCGGCTTTCCGGTGCGCATCGCCGCCGAGGTGAAGGCCTTCGACGACGCACTGGCCGGCGGCCGCCGGCTGCGCAAGCACACGACGCGCTCGCACCGCTTCGCGCTCGCCGCCGCCGCGCAGGCCTTCGCCGATGCCGGCATCCGGCCGACGCCGCAGACCGCGACACGCTGGGGCTGCGCCGTCGGCGCCGGCATGATGACGTCGGAGTTCGTCGACCTCGCCGCGGTGCACGCGCATTCGGCGGCCGACGGCGAGCTGCACGCCGACCGGCTGCTCTCGGACCCGAGCGCGAACGATCCGATGGTCTTTTGCCGCAGCCACTCGAGCGCGGGCCTTTCGCTGCTGACGCACGTCCACGGCATCCGCGGCTACTCGACGGCGGTGCACACCGCCTGCGCATCGGGCGGGCAGGCGCTCGGCACGGCGTTGAAGCTGATCCGCCGCGGCGCAGCCGATCGCGTGCTGGCCGGCGGCTTCGACTCGATGATCAGCCCGGTCGGCCTGGCCGGCTTTTGCCTGCTGTCGGCCGTCTCGCCCGACAACGACACGCCACAGCAGGCGAGCCGCCCGTTCGACGCGACGCGAAACGGCTTCCTGCTCGGCGAAGGCGCGGGCTTCCTGATCCTCGAGGAGTGGCATGCGGCGCGCGAGCGCGGCGCGCGCATCTATGCCGAGCTGGCCGGCGACGGCAATTCGCTTTCCAGCTACCGCATCACCGATTCGCCGCCGGACGGCGACGGCCCGATCCAGGCGATGCGCGCCGCGCTCGCCGACGCCGGCGCGACACCCGCTGACATCGACTACCTGAACGCCCACGGCACCTCGACCGGCATGAACGACCGCAGCGAGAGCGCGGCGACGCACGCGGTGTTCGGCAACGATGTGAAGCGCGTCGCCGTCAGTTCGACCAAGAGCAGCATGGGCCACCTGATCGCCGCCGCCGGCGCGGTCGAGATCGCCGTCTGCGCGCTCGCGATCGCGCGCGGCGAACTGCCGGTCAACGCCAACTACCGCGTCCCCGACCCGGACTGCGACCTCAACCTCGTGCTGGGCGAGGCAAAGCGCCAGCGGGTGCGGATGGCGATGTCGAATTCGTTCGGCTTCGGCGGCTCGAACAGCTGCGTCGTGCTGCGCCATC
>JBDHSE010000357.1:0-3179 GCA_039807955.1 Ideonella sp.
CGAACGCGCGATCGGCGAGGACATCGCGCTGCCGGCGTCGATGCCGGTCGAGGTCGACGACGCGCTGCGCGCGATCGTGCTGCGCGCGATCGCGCGCGACCCGGCGCAGCGAACGGCGTCGGCCGCAGCGATGCGCGACGCGCTGCAGGCATGGAGCCGGCCAACGCTTGCGCCGGTCGCGGCGGGCGGCGGGTCGGGCACGCTCGACTTCCTGCTGCGCAAGATGCGCCACAAGTCGGACTTTCCGGCGCTGTCCGACAGCGTGATGCGGATTCAGCGCATCGCGAGTTCGGAGCACGAGAGCCTCGCCAGGCTCGCGGCCGAGATCCTGCAGGACGTCGCGCTCACCAACAAGCTGCTGCGGCTCGTCAACACCGCGCACTACGCGCAGGCCGGCGCCGGCAGCATCAGCACCGTGTCGCGCGCCGTCGCACTGGTCGGGCTGGCTGGAATCCGCAACATCGCGCTCAGCCTCGTGCTGCTCGAACACATGCAGGACAAGGCGCACGCCCAGCACTTGAAGGCGCAGTTCCTGCGCGCCCAGCTCGCCGGCGTGCTCGCAAGCCGCCTGTGCGGCCGGGCATCGGGCGGCGAGGAGGCGTTCATCGCCGCGCTGCTGCAAAACCTCGGCCGCCTGCTGACGCAGTTCTACTTCGCCGAGGAAGCGAGCCTGGTCGAGAAGCTGACGGCCGCCGACACCGTGCACGTCGATGAAGAGGCCGCCTCGATCCAGGTCCTCGGCATCGGCTATGAAGACCTTGGCCTCGGCGTCGCGCGCTGCTGGGGCCTGCCGCCGACGCTGCAGCGCTGCATGCGCAAGCCGCGCGGCGAGCCGCCGCGCAGCGCGCCGGCGCGGGCCGACGATCGCCTGCGCTGGGTCGCGTCGGCGGCGAACGAGATCGCCGCGACCCTGCTGCAGACCGAACCCGACCATGCCGATGCCGCACTCGGCGCGCTGGCACAGCACTACGGCCGCGCGCTCGGCATCGCCCCGCAGCAGATGCTTGCGAGCGCCGCCGAGGCGCGCGCCGACCTCACGCAGCTCGCCGCAGCGATGGGAGTCGCCGTCGGGCCCGACAGCACGGCAGCGCGGCTTCTCGCGCCTCGCGTCGGAGTCGACGTGGCGGCTTCGTTCGACGCCACGCCCGAAGCCGCGGCGAATCAGCATCCAGCCGCAAGCGGCGGTGCGCCCGACGCGGCGGCGTTGATGACGGCGGGCATCCATGAGATCACGGATGCAATGGTCGAGAACTTCAAGCTCGACGACGTGCTGCGCATGGTGCTCGAGACGATGCTGCGCGCGCTGCGCCTCTCACGGATCGTGTTCTGCCTGCGCGAGCCGAAGACGCAGCTGCTGCGCGGCCGCTTCGGCCTCGGTGCCGGCGCCGACGCCGTCGCGCGGCGCTTCGAGGTCGCGTTGACGGGCGACACCGACCTGTTCGCCGCCGTCTGCCGCAAGCTCGCCGATACCTTGATCACCGACGCGTCGGCGCCGTCGATCGCGCTGCGTCTGCCGCAGTGGTACCTGCAGCACGTGAACGCACCGGCCTTCCTGCTGCTGCCGCTCGCGCTTGGCGGCAAGCCGTTCGCGCTGATCTATGCCGACAAGGCGCGGCCGGGCGGCTTCGAGCTCGGCGCGAATGAACTCGCCTTGCTGCGCACGCTGCGCAATCAGGCGGTGATGGCGTTTCGGCAGGCAGGCTGACGCCCAACGCGCGCTTGCGGCGGCGATGTCGCCGCGGCGGATCGCGCTTGGGCGGTTCAGATCAGCTTGGCGGCGGCGATCGCTTCGACGATGACCTGCACGAACTGCTGCAGCACCGCAGCCGAGCCTTGCGAGCCCGGCGCCGTCGTCGTCGTTGTCGAGCCCGACCAGACGACTTGCTGCTTGCCGACGTCGGAGAACTGGGTGTCGACAAGCACGCTCTCGTCGGTCCAGACCTGCGGTGCGGCAAAGCCGCCGCCACCCCACCAGCCGCCCCAGGGACCACCGCCCCAGCCCCACCACGGCCAGCCCCAGGGGCCGCCCCAGCCCGGGCCCATCGCGACGCCGGGGGCGACGTGGATGTTCTGGCGCGCACCGATCAGGCGCGACACGAGGAGCGATTGCGCACCGGAATCCTTCACCGCCGCCTCGATCTCGGCTTGCGAACCCGCAGCGTCCGCCGGCATGAAGCGGTACGACGGCACGGCGTCGACGCCGCGCGCCTGCAGCTCCTTGACCATCAGATCCTCGAACACGCGCCGTGTCGTGCCGTCGGGCGTGATGCTGACGACGAGCAGCTTGCCCGGCGCCGGCTTGCCGTCGAACTGCGGATTGAGCCACTGCGCATTGAGCCGCGTCGGCGCCGCGCATCCGGCGAGGACTGCGAGCGCGGCGAGGAGCAGGGCGGCGAGCAGGGTACGCATGTGGGACGGTTCTCGGTCGCGATCCGAACTCGAAGCGGCGCAGTCCAATGCGTTCGATGGGTGACGAGCCTGACCTCGGCACTGGTCACAACGGTTAGGGCTGCTTCGTTCCCGACCTGACCCGGTTGGCCGCGCTTCCATGCGAGGAGGCCCGTCGCGATCGATTGTAGGCGAGGGCATCGCCGCGCGCCGCCGTCCGCGCCGTGGGCGGCTCGTAAAATCGCGGCAATGAGCTACCTCGTGCTGGCCCGCAAGTACCGTCCGCGCGGTTTCGACACGCTGGTCGGGCAGGAGCACGTCGTCCAGGCGCTCGCCAATGCGCTGAACCACCAGCGGCTGCACCACGCCTATCTGTTCACCGGCACGCGCGGCGTCGGCAAGACGACGATCTCGCGCATCCTCGCCAAGTCGCTCAACTGCACCGGCGCCGATGGCGAGGGCGGCATCACCGCCACGCCGTGCGGCGCCTGCGACGCCTGCCGCGACATCGACGCCGGGCGCTTCGTCGATTACGTCGAGCTCGACGCGGCGTCCAATCGCGGTGTCGAGGAAATCACGCAACTGCTCGACCAGGCCGTCTACAAGCCGGTCGCGGGGCGCTTCAAGGTCTACATGATCGACGAAGTGCACATGCTGTCGAACCACGCCTTCAACGCGATGTTGAAGACGCTCGAGGAGCCGCCCGAGTATCTGAAGTTCGTGCTCGCGACGACCGACCCGCAGAAGGTGCCGCCGACGGTGCTGTCGCGCTGCCTGCAGTTCAACCTGCG
>JBDHSE010000358.1:0-3178 GCA_039807955.1 Ideonella sp.
AGGCGGTGGCCGCCGCCGGCGCGCGCTCGACGCCGGTCGCCGCGCCGCAGGGCGCGGCGTCGCAGGCGCGGTTCTCACCGTGAGCGCCCGATGAACGTGTCCGAACTCTTCATCCGCCGTCCGGTGATGACGGTGCTGTTGAACGCCGCGATCGTCCTCGCCGGCGTGATCGCCTACGGGCGCATCCCGGTCGCCGCGCTGCCGAGCTACAACACGCCGGTCATCAACGTCTTCGCCGCGCTGCCGGGGGCGAGCCCGGAGACGATGGCGACCTCGGTCGCGCTGCAGCTCGAGAAGCAGTTCGCGACGATCCCGGGGCTGGCCGTGATCAGCTCGAACAGCACGCTGGGCAAGACCTCGCTCACGCTCGAGTTCGACGAGGGGCGCGACATCGACGCCGCCGCGGTCGACGTGCAGGCCGCGCTGTTGCGCTCGCAGCGTTCGCTGCCGCAGGACATGACGGTGCCGCCGTCGTACCGCAAGGTCAACCCGGCCGACGCGCCGGTGCTCTTCATCGCGCTGCAGTCGTCGTCGATGAACCTGTCGGACCTGAACGACTACGCCGAGCACCTGATCGCGCCGACGCTGTCGACGCTCGAAGGCGTCGCCCAGGTCAACGTCTACGGCCAGAAGCGCTACGCGGTGCGGGTGCGGGTGCACCCCGAGGCGCTCGCGGCGCGCAACATCAGCCTCGACGAACTCACGCGGGCGCTGACGGCGGCGAACGCGAACACGCCGGTCGGCACGCTCGAAGGCAGCCGCCAGACGCTCACGCTGCAGGCGAACCGCCAGTTGCGCAACGCCGCCGAGTTCGCCGACCTGATCGTCGCCAGCCGCGGCGGCAGCGACGTACGGCTGCGCGACGTGGCGACCGTCGAGGACAGCTACGAGACCGTGAAGACGCGCGCGACCTTGAACGGCGAGACCTCGATCTCGCTCGCCGTGATGCGCCAGCCCGACGCGAACACGGTGAAGGTCGTCGACGAGGTGCGCGCCGCGGTGCCCGAGTTCAAGGCGCAGCTGCCGGCGTCGGTCAAGCTCACCGTCGTCAACGACCGCTCGACGTCGATCCGCGACGCGCTGCACGACGTGACGCTGACGCTGATGGGGACGATCGCGCTCGTCGTCCTCGTCATCTTCCTGTTCCTGCGCCGCGTCGTCGCGACGCTGATCCCGACGCTGTCGCTGCCGGTCTCGCTGCTCGGCGCGATCGCGCTGCTCTGGGCCTTCGGCTACAGCCTGGACAACGTCTCGCTGCTGGGCATCACGCTCGCCGTCGGCCTCGTCGTCGACGATGCGATCGTGATGCTCGAGAACGTGATGCGCCACATCGAGGACGGCATGGCGCCGTTCGAGGCGGCGCTCAAGGGTTCGCGCGAGGTCGGCTTCACGATCATCTCGATTTCGAGCTCGCTCGTCGCCGTCTTCATCCCGATCTTCTTCATGCCGGGCGTGATCGGGCTGCTGTTCCACGAGTTCGCGGTCGTCGTTTCGCTCGCGATCATCGCCTCGGCCTTCGTCTCGCTCACCCTCGTGCCGATGCTCGCCAGCCGCTTCATCCGCGACAGCGCGCACGAGCGGCCGCCCGGCGCGCTGGTGCGCCTCTTCGAGCGCGGGTTCGATGCGATGCTCGCCGGCTACACCCGCACGCTCGATGTCGCGCTGCGCCATCGGCTCGCGGTGCTGATCGTCGCCCTCGCGACCTTCGCCGCGACGGCGTGGCTCTTCATCACGATCCCGAAGGGCTTCTTCCCGGAGGAGGACATCGGCCAGCTGCGCATCAGCACCGAGGCATCGGAGGACATCTCGTTTCCGGCGATGGCGGCGCTGCAGGACCGCGCTGCGGCGATCGTGCGCGCCGACCCGAACGTCGCGACGGTCAGCTCGTTCACCGGCAGCTTCGGCGCACAGAACACCGGCAGCATGTTCATCAACCTCAAGCCGCGCGGCGAACGCCTGCCGATGAAGCAGGTCGTCGAGGAGCTGCGCGCGAAGCTGCGCGAGGTGCCGGGGCTCGCCGCGTATCCGCAGCCGGTGCAGAACCTGCAGCTCGGCGGGCGGCCGAGCAAGAGCCGCTACCAGTACATCCTGCAAAGCGTGAAGGCCGATTCGCTCAACGACTGGGCGCTCAAACTGCAGGAGAAGCTGCGCGCCGACCCGATGTTTCGCGACGTGACGAGCGACTCGCAGTTGAAGGGCCTGCAGGCGAGCCTGAAGATCGACCGCGACCGCGCCAACACGCTCGGCGTCGACATCGACGCCGTGCGCTCGAGCCTGTATTCCGCGTTCGGCGAGCGCCAGGTGTCGACGATCTACACGCCGGCCGACAGCTACCAGGTGATCATGGAAGTCGCGCCCGAGGCGAAGGCCGACGAGAGCGCGTTCGGCGCGATCTACGTGCGCAGCAAGACCGGCGCGCTGGTGCCGCTGTCGAGCTTCGCGACCGTCGAGCGCAGCATCGGGCCGACGTCGATCAACCACGTCGGCCAGCTGCAGGCGGTGACGGTGTCGTTCAACCTCGCGCCGGGCGTGCCGCTGGGCAACGCGACCGACCGCATCGAGCGCTACCGCGAGGAGCTGCGCATGCCGGCGTCGATCATCACGACCTATGGCGGCGACGCAGCGGTCTTCAAGAGCTCGCAGGCGAGCCAGGCGATATTGATCATCTCGGCGCTGCTCGTCATCTATGTGCTGCTGGGCGTGCTCTACGAGAGCTATATCCACCCGCTGACGATTCTCGCCGGGCTGCCGTCGGCGGCGGTCGGCGCGCTGCTGACGCTGCAGCTCTTCGGCCACGAGCTGACGCTGATCGCGACGATCGGCATCCTGCTTCTGATCGGCATCGTCAAGAAGAACGCGATATTGATGATCGACTTCGCGCTCGACGCGCAGCGCGAACGCGGCCTGCCGCCCGCGCAGGCGATCCGCGACGCTTGCGTGCTGCGCTTTCGGCCGATCATGATGACGACGCTCGCGGCGCTGGCCGGCGCGGCGCCGATCGCGCTCGGCCTCGGCGCCGGCGCCGAACTGCGCCAGCCGCTCGGCCTGGCCGTCGTCGGCGGGCTCGTCTTCTCGCAGGCGATCACGCTCTACATCACGCCGGTGATCTACCTCTACCTCGACCGCTTCAGCGGCAAGGGGCCGGTGACGCGCAGGGAGCAGCCGGCGCCGGCGTGAG
>JBDHSE010000359.1:0-3166 GCA_039807955.1 Ideonella sp.
GACCGCATGGCGTCGCTCGCCATCACGACGAGCGACATCGCCAACGCCGTCAACCAGCAGAACGCCCTCTTCGGCGCCGGCCAGATCGGCCAGCAGCCCAACGCCGCTCCGGTCGAGCTGAGCTTTCCGGTCGTCACCCAGGGGCCGTTCGCCGACCCGCGCCAGTACGAAAAAATCATCCTGCGCGCGAGCCAGGACGGCAGCGCGATCGTTCGCGTCGGCGACGTCGCGCGCGCCGAGGTCGGGCTGCGCCAGTACATCGTCGACAGCCGGCTCGACAACGCGCCGGCGACCTTCATCGCGATCTACCAGCAGCCGGGCGCCAACGGCCTCGTCGTCTCGGACGCGGTGCGCAAGGCGCTCGCCGAGATGAAGGCGCGCTTCCCGAGCGGCATGGACTACGCCGTCGCGCTCGACACCAACGACTTCGTGCGGCTGTCGATCGAGGAGGTGATCAAGACGCTCGCCGAGGCGCTCGTCCTCGTCGTCCTCGTCGTCTACCTCTTCCTGCAGAGCTTGCGCACGACGCTGATCTGCGGGGTCGCGATCGTCGTCTCGCTCGTCGCGACGTTTGCCGGCATGCTCGCGCTCGGCTTCTCGATCAACCTGCTGACCCTCTTCGGGCTGATCCTCGCGATCGGCATGGTCGTCGACGACGCGATCGTCGTCTGCGAGAACGTCGAGCGCAACATGCAGCAGCACCATCTCGGCGCGAAGGAGGCGACGATCCGCTCGATGGAAGAGATCGGCAGCTCGCTCGTCGCGATCGTGCTCGTCATGGCGTCGGTCTTCGTTCCGGCCGCGTTCCTGCCCGGATCGACCGGCCAGCTCTACAAGCAGTTCGCGATCACGATCGTCATCTCGGTCGCTGTCTCGGGGTTCATCGCGCTGACGCTGACGCCGGCGATGTGCGCGCTGCTGCTGAAACACAACCCGCCGCCGACGCGCGGCTTCTTCGCCTGGTTCAACCGGCAGGTCGATCGCGTCACGCGCGGTTTCGGCCACGCCGTCGAGTGGGTCATCGCGCGCATGGTCGTCGCCTTCGTCCTGCTCGGCGTCTTCCTGTGGGGCATCTGGCATCTGTTCAACGTGCTGCCGTCGAGCTTCGTGCCGCAGGAGGACCAGGGCTACGCGATGGTCGCGATCATCATGCCGCAGTCGGCGAGCCTCGCCCGCACCCAGGCCGTCGCCGAGCAGGTCGACGCGATGCTCGCGAAGATCCCCGGCGTCGATCGGCGCTCGATGGTGACCGGCTACAGCCTGATCGACGGCGGCTTCAAGAACAACGCGGCGACCTTCTTCATCACCTTCAAGCCGTTCGACGAGCGCTACGCGTCGATCGCGACCGCCAAGGAGCAGAACGCACGCGCGATCCTGCTCGCGTTCTACGCCGAGGCGAGGAAAATCGAGGAGGGCGTCGTGCTGCCGATCGCGCCGCCGGCGATCCCCGGCATCGGCACGACCGGCGGCTTCGAGTTCTGGATCCAGGACACGGCGGCCGGCTCGCCGGTCGAGCTCGAAGCGCAGTTGCGCACCTTCCTCGAACGCGCCAAGGAGCGGCCCGAACTGACGGGCCTGAACTCGACCTTCTCGGCGAGTTCGCAGCAACTGCGCGCCGAGGTCGATCGCGACAAGGCAACGCTGCTCGGCGTCCCGGTGCAGGACGTCTACAGCGCGATCCAGGCCCAGTTCGGCTCGCTCACCGTCAGCCAGTTCACCCAGTTCAGCCGCGTCTGGTGGGTCATCCTGCAGTCCGACGCGCGCTATCGCGAGCAGCCTTCGGACCTGACGCGGCTGTACACCCGGTCCAACGAAGGCAAGATGGTGCCGCTCTCGGCGGTCGTCAACACCGAGTGGACCTCGGGGCCCGACATCCTGCCGCACTTCAACGGCTTTCCGGCGGCCAAGATCATCGGCAACGCGGCGGGCGGCTACAGCTCGGGGCAGGCGATCGCGGCGATGGAGGAGGTCGCGGCGACCTTGCCGCCGCAGTACGCCGCCGCCTGGTCGGGCCTCGCGTTCGACGAGAAGCAGTCGGGCGGCACGTCGATGCTCGCCTTCGGCTTCGGGCTGCTGATCGTCTTCCTCGTGCTCGCCGCGCAGTACGAGAGCTGGACGCTGCCCGGCGCGGTGATGACGGCGATTCCGTTCGGCGTGCTCGGCGCCCTGCTCGTCAACTATGCGCGCGGGCTCGAAAACGACGTCTACTTCCAGATCGGCCTTCTGGTGCTGATCGGCCTCGGTGCGAAGAACGCGGTGCTGCGCGTTTCGGCGGCGGTGGACTTCCGCAAGCAGGGCTACAGCATCCTGGATGCGACGCGGCTTGCCGGCGAGCAGCGGCTGCGCCCGATCATCATGACCTCGCTCGCGTTTGCCGTCGGCTGCCTGCCGCTCGCGATCGCGGTCGGCGCCGGCGCCAACGCGCGCCACTCGATCGGCACCGGCATCATCGGCGGCATGATCGGCGAGACGACGCTCGCGATGCTGTACGTGCCGCTGTTCTTCTACATCTTCGACCGGCTATCGGAGCGGCGCGCCAAGGCCGAACCAAAAGCCGCGGCGCCGGCCGACGGCGATGCTTGAAGTGAAGCGGCAGATCAAACCGCTCGTTCGGCGTCGGCCCGCGCGGCAAGGCCCCCTCACCCCAGCCCTCTCCCCGAGGGGAGAGGGAGTTGCCCCGCTCCCCCAGCCGCGCACTGGGATTTGCGCTGGCCTGCTCCCTCTCCCGCGCGCGGGGAGTTGCGCTGGCCTGCTCCCTCTCCCGCGCGCGGGAGAGGGCTGGGGTGAGGGTCAGCAGCCCTGCCGCGCTGCCGCCTTCGCCGGCACGCCCCGCCCAGCGCACCGTTTCATGGGCCACAGAACGCGCGCTGCGCAATGGACCACTGAGATGGCGCGCCCGCTGCTGCGCGCCAGCGTGATCGCCCTGTGCGCCGCCGCGCTCGCCGGCTGCGTGATGGGGCCCGACTACAAGCGGCCCGAGGTCGCGGCGCCGGATGCATTCCAGATCGAGATCGCGAAGGCAAAGGGCAGCGCCGACGCCGTCTGGTGGCGCGAGTTCGACGATCCGGTGCTCGACGCGCTGATCACCGAGGCGCTCGCGCACAACAGCAACATCGCGATCGCGGTGGCGAACGTCGCGCAGGCGTCGGCGTTCCTGACGCAGACG
>JBDHSE010000360.1:0-3166 GCA_039807955.1 Ideonella sp.
AGGTTCGGGGGCCGCGCCGTGCCGCCCGCTGCGGCGCCAGCGCCCGGGCGCAGCGCGTAAAGTCTTGCCATTGCATCCGCGAGCGAGCGCCGATGACCGATCCGCAACCCGTGGCCAGGGACAGCGCCGATGGCCAGACCATCGAGCTGCCGGCGAACGCCGACGGCATGCTCGCGCTCGCCGCGCGCAGCATGTTCGACACCTTCGCGCGCACCGCGATGGGGATGCTCGTCGTCGATCGCGCGCACCGCGTGGTCTGGATCAGCGAGGGCTACAAGCGCTTCCTGCCGGCGCTCGGGCGCGCGGAAGCCGACTTCGTCGGCCGCCGCGTCGAGGAGGTGATCCCGAACTCGCTGATGGCGCAGGTGATCGACAGCGGCCAGCCTATCCTCGTCGACCTGCTCGCCAACCAGGCCGGCACCTTCCTCGTCAGCCGGCTGCCGCTGCGCGACGACCGCGGCGAGGTGATCGGTGCGCTCGGCCTCGTGCTGCTCGACGATCCGGAGACGACGATGCAGCCGCTGATGGTCAAGTTCAGCCGCCTGCAGCGTGAGCTCGACGCCGCGCGCAGCCAGCTTGCCGCGCAGCGCCGGCCCAAGCACACGATTGCGAGCTTCGTCGGCGCGAGCGCCGCGGCGATGGACGCCAAGCGCCAGGCGCGCCGCGCGGCGCAGACCGACGCCACGGCGTTGCTGCTGGGCGAGACCGGCACCGGCAAGGAGCTGCTCGCGCAGGGCATCCACGCCGCGAGCGCGCGCGCCGCGCGGCCGTTCGTCGGCGTCAATATCGCGGCCGTTCCCGACACGCTGCTCGAAGCCGAGTTCTTCGGCGTCGCCCCCGGCGCCTACACTGGCGCCGACCGCAAGGGGCGCGACGGCAAGTTCAAGCTCGCCGACACGGGGACGCTGTTCCTCGACGAAATCGGCGACATGCCGCTCGCGCTGCAGGCCAAGCTGCTGCGCGTCCTCGAGGAGCACGAGGTCGAGCCGCTCGGCAGCAACCAGGTGCAGCGCATCGACGTTCGCATCATCGCGGCGACGAGTTGCGACCTGCAGGCGAAGGTCGCCGAAGGTACTTTCCGCGCCGACCTGTACTACCGCCTGAATGTGCTGCCGATCCGGCTGCCGGCGCTGCGCGAGCGGCTGTCCGACCTCGAGGCGCTGGCCGAGGCGCTTGCGGAAGACATTTCGCGGCGCAGCGGCCTGGCGCCGAAGCACTTGAGCGCGGCGGCGATCGAGTATCTCGCGGCCCGGCCGTGGCCGGGCAACGTGCGCGAACTGCGCAACGTGCTCGAGCAGGCGACGCTGATGACCGACGACCTCGTGCTGACGGCGGCGCACTTCCGGCCGCTGCCGGACGGCAGGTCGGTGTCGGTCGCCGATGCTTCGCGCGAGCCGCCGGCTCAGGGCTCGCCGCCGCCGCCGAGCAGCGCCGCCGCCGCTTCGCCCGAACCCGCGCCCGAGGCGGCGGTGCCCGTCGACGTGAGCCTCAAGCCTCTGCCGCAGGCGATCGCCGAGCTCGAGGCGCGCAGCATCCGCGAGGCGCTCGCACGCACGCGCGGCAACAAGCTCGCCGCGTCGCGCCTGCTCGGCATCTCGCGCGCGACGCTCTACGAGAAGCTCGCCGCGATCGAGACCTCGGCCTGATCAGGTTCCGCTGTTCGAGGCGCACCGTGAAGTGTCCTGATGTTGGACACTGTATGGAACTCGTACATGATTGAAAGGCATCACCAGATCGTTGTGTCCGAGCTTCGGACGAAACTCGCCGGTCGAGGCCACAGTGCAGCGCCGAGTCGCCCGATCTCACCGCGGAATCAAGTTGCTTTCAAGGGTTTGCACTGATCCGGTGCGCCCGGGCACGCCGATTGCATAAAGAGCGTGCGCCCGCCCGTCCGTCCCGCGACGCGGCGGATCACCTTTGCAGGAGACCTTTGACCATGAAGCGATTTTTGACCGCCGCGCTCTGCGCCGCAGCCCTCGTCGCCGGTGTGACCGGCGTGCAGGCTGCCGACCCCAAGGAAATCAAGATTGCGCTGGTCGCGAGCAAGACCGGCCCGCTCGAGGCTTACGCGAAGCAGACGATCACCGGCTTCATGATGGGGCTCGACTACGCGACCGGCGGCACGATGCAGGTTGCCGGCAAGAAGCTCGTCGTCATCGAGAAGGACGACCAGGGCAAGCCCGACGTCGGCAAGGCGGTGCTCGCCGCGGCGTATGCCGACGACAAGGCCGACATCGCGGTCGGCCCGACGGCGTCGCCGGTCGCGCTCGCGATGCTGCCGGTGGCCGAGGAATACAAGAAGATCCTGCTTGTCGAGCCGGCGGTCGCCGATTCGATCACCGGCGACAAGTGGAACAAGTACATCTTCCGCACCGGCCGCAACAGCTCGCAGGACGCGATCTCGAACGCTGTCGCGCTCGACAAGCCGGGCAACGTGATCGCGACGCTGGCGCAGGACAACGCCTTCGGCCGCGACGGCGTGAAGGCCTTCCGCTCGGCGATCAAGAACGCGAAGTTCGTCCACGAGGAGTTCGTGCCTTCCGGCACGACCGACTTCACCGCCGCGATGCAGCACCTGATCGACGCGATGAAGGACCAGAAGGGCCGCAAGATCGTCTGGGTCGTCTGGGCCGGCGCGCCGTCGCCGTTCTCCAAGTTCGCCGAGCTCGAGCTGCAGAAGCGCTACGGCATCGAGATGGCGACCGGCGGCAACATCCTGCCGGCGATGGTCGCGTACAAGCAGTATCCGGGGATGGAAGGCGCGCTCTACTACTACTTCGGCATCCCGAAGAACCCGGTCAACGAGTGGCTCGTCGCGAACCACTACAAGCAGTTCAAGACGCCGCCCGATTTCTTCACCGCGGGCGGCATGAGCGCCGCGATCGCGGTCGTCGACGCGCTGAAGAAGACCAAGGGCGATACCAACACGAACAAGCTGATCGCCGCGATGGAAGGCATGAGCTTCGAGACGCCGAAGGGAACGATGACCTTCCGCAAGGAGGACCATCAGGCGATGCAGGACATGTATCACTTCCGGATCAAGGTCGACCCCGCCTTCGCCTGGGGCGTGCCCGAACTGGTGCACGAGATCAAGGCGAGCGAGATGAACATTCCGATCCAGAACAAGCGCTGAAACGCGTCAGCGTTTCAGCGCTGCGCGCCTGAA
>JBDHSE010000361.1:0-3162 GCA_039807955.1 Ideonella sp.
ACCCGAGCTTCGATCTCGAGTACAAGCGCCCGAACCCCGAGCATGCGACGGCGAGCCCCAGCAGGTACACGACGGCGCCGACGGTCGCGACGTTGAAGGCGGCGTAGGCAAACAGGAAGCCGCAGCCGAAGTAGATGCCGCTCAGGAAGCGGACGAGGTTGTCCAGAACCCGTTGCGGCGGCAGTTCCTTCGGCAGGAAGCTCATCGCGCCCTTGAGCAGGAGGTTGGCGCCGCCCGCAAAGCAGATCAGCGCGACCAGCCCCAACAACACTTCGAGTGCAATTTCCATCATCTGCTGCAGCGGCGATCGAGCGTCCGATCCTGTACGGCAACCATCGAGCCGAGGGTAACAGCACACGGCGCTGCGGACACTGCCCGTTGGCCGACAACCACGACGCCTTGCGGCCCGCGAGCGCGCCGGCGGCCTCGAACTGCAACACAATCGCGGGCGCCCTCGTCCTGCGAACGGGCTGAATCGCCATCCACCACCGACGCACATCGACCCGATGCTGAACGCTTCCCACCACCGCGCAAGCCTCCCGCTGCACGGCGTCGCCGCGAGCCGCGCGATCGAGCAGCGGGCGCAGGCGGCGCTGCCTGCGCACACCTTGATGCGGCGCGCCGGGTCGGCGCTCGCGCGCCTCGCGCTCGCCGTCGCACCGCATGCGCAGCGCGTCTGGATCGCCGCCGGCCCCGGCAACAACGGCGGCGACGGGCTCGACGCCGCGATCGGGCTGCTGCAGGCCGGGCGCGAGGTGCACGTCACGCTCGTCGGCGACGCGGCGGCGCTGCCGCCCGACGCCGCCGATGCGCTGCAGCGTGCACGGGCGGCGGGCGTCGCGATCTTCGCCACCGGTGCGCCGCTGCTCGAGCGGCACGATCTGGCGATCGACGCGCTGCTCGGCCTCGGCGCGAGCCGTGCGCCGCAGGGCCCGATCGCGGCGGCGATCGCCGAACTGAACAAGCTCGCCTGTCCGGTGCTCGCGGTCGACGTGCCTTCGGGGCTCGACTGCGAGACCGGCCAACCGCTCGGCGATGCCTGCGTCCGCGCGGCGCACACGCTCGCGCTGCTGACGCTCAAACCGGGGCTCTTCACCGGGCATGGCCGCGACCTGGCGGGCGAGGTCTGGCTCGACGATCTCGGTGTGACCGACAGCGCGCCGGACGCCTGGCTGACCGGCGCCGATGCGGCAGCTGCGGCGCAAGCGCCGCGCCGGCATGCAAAGCACAAGGGCAGCTTCGGCGACGCCGCCGTCGTCGGCGGCGCGCCGGGCATGACGGGCGCCGCCGTGCTCGCCGCGCGCGGCGCGCATGCGGCCGGCGCGGGGCGCGTGTATGTCGATCTACTCTGCGCCGGTGCGCCGGACTTCGACGCCGCACGTCCCGAGCTGATGTTTCGCCGCGCATGGTGGCAGGGCGAACCGGCGGTGATCGCGGCCGCGACCGTCGTCTGCGGCTGCGGCGGCGGCGATGCGGTGCGCGCCGCGCTGCCGCGCCTGCTGAGCCTTGCGCCGCGCCTCGTGCTCGACGCCGATGCGCTCAACGCGATCGCGGCCGACGAGGCGCTGCAGACGCAGTTGAGCCGACGCGCCGCACGCAGCCAGGCCACGGTGCTGACGCCGCATCCGCTCGAAGCGGCGCGCCTGCTCGAAAGCAATGCGCGAGAGGTGCAGGCCGACCGGCTGCGCGCGGCGCGAACGCTGGCCGATCGTTTCGGCTGCGTCGTGCTGCTCAAGGGCTCGGGCAGCATCGTCGCCGCGCCCGGCCGTGCGCCGGCGATCAACCCGACCGGCAGCGCGGCGCTTGCCAGTGCCGGCACCGGCGACGTGCTCGCCGGCTGGATCGGCGGGCTGTGGGCGCAAAGCGCGCGTGCCGACACGGCATTCGATGTCGCAGCCGCCGCGGCCTACATGCACGGCGCGGCGGCCGATGTGGCCGGCGCGTCGCCGCTGCGCGCGGCCGACCTGATCGAAGCGATGCTGCGCGGCGCGAACGCGCCGATCTGAGGCGCGTCGCGGCCGGCGTCAGTGCACCGCCGCCGACCCCGGCGCCTGCGCGCCGGCCGGCGTGAAGAGGCCGCCGACATCGACGCGGTCGAAGCGGTACTGCTGGCCGCAGAACTCGCAGCCGATCTCGACCTGGCCTTGCTCGGCGACGATGTCGTCGACCTCCGCCGCGCCGAGGCCGAGCAGCATGCGCCCGACGCGATCGCGCGAGCAGCGGCAGGCGAAGTGCGGTGCAACCTCGCCGACGTGTGGCGCAAAGCGGCGAAGCGATTCCTCCCAGAACAGGCGGCGCAGCAGCGTCTCGGACGGCAGTGTCAGCAACTCGGCGCTCGTCAGCGTGCCGGCGAGCAAGGCGATGCGCCGGTAGTCCTCGTCCTGGCCGATGCGGTCCTCGTTGCGCTGCCCGGAGAGGTTGCCGGCGCCGCTCACTGGCATGCGCTGGATCAGCAGGCCGGCGGCCGCCTTGTCGTCGGCGGCGAGGACGAGCTTCGTGTCGAGCTGCTCGGACTGCAGCATGTAGTGCTCGAGCACCTGCGACAGCTGCTGCAGCGGCTCGCGCCGGTCGCCGTGCAGCGGGACGATGCCCTGGTACGGCTGCTGGCCGGGTTTGCGGCCCTGCGGGTCGAGCGTGATCGCGCAGCGTCCGCCGCCGTGCACGTTGAGCATCGCCTCGAGGTGCGCATCGTCCGCGACGGCGCCCGCGACATTGGCCGTGACGCGAAACGCGAGGTCGTGCCCGACCTCGGCGACCGCGAGCCTGACGGGCCCGTCGCCGAACACCTGCAGCACGAGGGCGCCTGCGAAACGCAGGCTGGCCTGCATCAGGACGCTCGCCGCCGCCATCTCGCCGAGCAGCGAACGCACCGGCGCCGGATAGGCGTTCGCATCGCCGCGGCGGGCGAGCACTTCGCGCCAATCGTCCGTCAAGCGCACGAGCATGCCGCGAACCGGCACGCCGTCGAACATGAAGCGCTGCAGCTCGCTCACCTCAGTTGCTCCGTCGCGCAGGGCGCGTCCGACAACGCTTGAAGCGCCGCGGCGAGCGGCGACCCGCGGCGACGGCGCAGCAAGGCAGCTGGCCCTCACCCCAGCCCTCTCCCGCAAGCGGGAGAGGGAGCAGGCCAACTCCCCTGGGGAGACGGAGCAGCACAACGCC
>JBDHSE010000362.1:0-3162 GCA_039807955.1 Ideonella sp.
GCGAGATCTGCCCCGAGATCGTCATCCGCAGCACCTTCATCGCCGGCTTCCCGGGCGAGACCGAGGAAGAGTTCGAGGATCTGCTGGCCTTCATGCGCGAGGCGCGGATCGACCGCGCCGGCTGCTTCGCCTACTCGCCGGTCGCCGGCGCGGCGGCCAACGACCTGCCGGGCGCGCTGCCCGAGGCGCTGCGCGAGGAGCGGCGGTCGCGTTTCATGGCGGTCGCCGAGGCGGTGTCGAGCGCGAAGCTCGAACGCCGCGTCGGCGCGACGATGCAGGTGCTCATCGACGCCGCGACCGCGCTCGGCCGCAAGGGCGGCCGCGGCCGAACGTACGCCGACGCGCCGGAGATCGACGGCGTCGTCCACCTGCTGCCGCCCGAGAAGGCGTCGAGGCAACTGCGCGTCGGCGAATTCGCTCGGGCGCGGATCGTCGGCGTGCAGGGGCATGATCTGGTCGGCATCCCGGTCTGAACCCGGGGCGAAAGGGCATGATGAACACGATTTCTCGTCGGCACTCCCGCGCGGCCCTCGTGCTCGCCGCGCTCCTCGCGGCGGCAGGCGTCGCGTTCGCGTCCGGCGTGCCCGAGCCGCTCGCCGGGCTCAAGGGCAAGTCCGACAAGAACGCAAACGATGCGTTTGCCCGCGCCGGCTACCAGTTCCAGGGCGAGAAGGCGCAGTGGGACCGCCGCGATTCGTTCTGGTGGAGCGAGCGGGCCCGCCAGTGCCTGCGCATGACGAGCCGCTTCGGCCTCATCACCGGCGTTGCGACCGTCGGCGAGGCCGATTGCACGAACGCGCTGCCGGGCGGCGATGGCGTCGCTGGCCGGCCGGGAAGACTCGTCGCCGCCGACCTGCTCGGGCTGGCGCGCGCCGGAGGCGAGGCGAGGCTCGCCGCGGCCGGGTTCAATTCGGTGTGGATGGACGACAGGCCCGAAGCCGTCCAGATGTTGTGGTTCAACCAGCACACCCGCCAGTGCATCTCCGCCACCGTCGTCGGCAACAGTTTCACGCAGGCGAGGGACGAGCCGACGAGCCAGTGCCGATAGCGCGGCCGCGCGCTGCGGCACGCGGCGTCAACCGGCGATCTCGGGCTCGGTCAGTTCGCCGCCGAACGGCGCCCCGATCTTGCACACGCCGCTGACGCGCAGGATCGGCGTGCCGTCGGCCGTCGCCAGGCCCTGGGCGAAGACGAGCGAGCGCGTCACGCGCAGCACCTGCGCCTCGCCCTGCACCCAGGCGCCGAGCGGTGCCGGCGCGAGGTAGTCGAGCTGCAGGCTGATCGTCGGCAGGAAGCGCATGCCGACTTCGCTCTTGCGGTGGATCGACAGCGGCAGCAGCATGTCGGCGAAGCTCGCGAGCATGCCGCCGTGGCAGATGCCCATCGGGTTCGTGTGGCGCTCTTCGACCCGAAAGCCGACCCACAGGTTGTCGCCTTCGCGCTTCAGGTACAGCGGGCCGACGTGGGCGATGAACTCGCCCGTCATGCGCAGCGCGTGAAAGCCGGGCGGGGCGCCGGTGCGCGCGTCGTTTGCGGCGGGGGTCTGCACCGCGTCCGCTTCAGGGATGCGTCTCGCGTTCGGCGTCGGCCATGAAGTCGGCGTCGTCCTGCACCGGCGCGCCCCAGTTCGGATAGACGCGCGCGAAGTCGGCGGCGATTCTCTCGAGCGGCATGTCGTCGAAGCTGCCGCGCTGGTTGACGTACTCCATATGGCGGTTGCCGGCGCGGTCGTAGGGGTGGTAGATCGAATCGTCGCGGCCGTTGAACTCGAGCGGCAGCAGGCCGAAGCGGTCGCACAGCTGGATGTTGAACGCCGGCGTCGCCTTGCGCCAGGCGTTATCGAGCCAGATCTCGGTGTAGCCGTGCCAGAGGTAGACGTCGGTCTGCAGCGCCTGGCGCAAGCGCTCGGTGCTCATGTGGTTGCGCACGTCGGCATAGCCCAGGCGCGCCGGGATGCCGGCCGCGCGGCAGGCGGCGGCGAGCAACGCCGCCTTCGGCACGCACCAGCCGTAGCCGAGCGCGATGACGGTGCTCGCGCGCATGCCGTCGGCGCTGAAGTCGACGCGGTACGGGTCGTAACGGAAGCCGTCGCGCACCGCGTAGTAGAGCGCGACGGCGCGCTCGGTGTCGTCGGCGCCGGTGGCGTGTTCGCGCGCGAATGCGGCGACGGCGGGATGGTCGCTGTCGATCTGCTTCGTCGGCGCGAGGTGGGCGGGGGTCGGGGTGTCGGCTGTGTTCATCGCGAAGGCTTGCCAGGTGATGCCGCGCGGCGCGCGGCTGAAACGAAGTGTGCTGCGATCGTGCGCGTGGCGCCGTCGCCGCGGCGACACGATTGTGCCGCCTCGGCGGCGACAATCCCGGCGCATGGGCACTCTATACCTTGTCCGCCACGGGCAGGCGTCGTTCGGCACCGACGACTACGACCGCTTGAGCGCGCTCGGCGAGCGCCAGTGCGTTCGCCTGGGCGAATACTTCCAGGCGCGCGGGCTGCGTTTCGACGCGGTGCTGACCGGCACGCTCAGGCGCCACGCGCAGTCGTATGCCGCGATCGCGCAGGGCCTCGCCGGCATGCCGCAGCCGCTCGTCTGGCCCGGTCTCGACGAGTACGACGGCGACGCGTTGATTGCTGCGATCCACCCGCAGCCGCTACCGCCTGCTTCCGATGCGCAGCAGGCCTTTCGCCAGCACTTTCGCCTGTTGCGCGAGGGTCTGGCGCAGTGGATGGCCGGCACCACGGCGCCTGCCGGCATGCCGAGCTACACGGAATTCGTCGCCGGCGTGAACGGCGCGCTCGACCATGTGCGCAGCACCTGCGAAGGCGACGTGCTGATCGTCTCGAGCGGCGGCCCGATCTCGACCGCGATCGGCCAGATCCTCGCCACGCCCCACGCATCGACGATCGACATCAACATGCGCATTCGCAACAGCGCGGTCAGCGAACTGATCTTCACGCCGAAGCGCCACACGCTGCTGACCTACAACACGCTGCCGCACCTCGACCGCGTGCGGGACGCGGCGCTGATCACCTACGCCTGACGGCGCGCCGCGCGGTCGGGTATCACGCCGGCCTCTACACTGCGCGAACCCGAAGCGACGAAGCGCGCCATGACGAAAGACTCCCACCCCGATCCGGCGACCGCACTGATCCATCACGCCTACCAG
>JBDHSE010000363.1:0-3158 GCA_039807955.1 Ideonella sp.
GCGCGCAGCGTCGTCGTGCCGACCGCGACGACGCGCCCGCCGCGCGCCTTCGCGGCTTCGATCGCGGCCACCGTCGCGGCCGGGATGTCGAACCATTCGCTGTGCATGCGGTGCGCGGAGATGTCGTCGCCGCGCACCGGCTGGAAGGTGCCGGCGCCGACGTGCAGCGTGAGGCTCGCGCGCGCCACGCCGCGCGCCGCGATCGCATCAAGCAGCGCGGCGTCGAAGTGCAGCGACGCGGTCGGCGCCGCGACGGCGCCGGGCCGCGCGGCGAACACGCTCTGGTAGCGCTGCTCGTCTTCGGCGCTGTCCGCGTGCGTGATGTAGGGCGGCAGCGGCACGTGGCCGAAGCGTTCGAGCAGCGCGAAAGGCTCGCCCGGCAGGCGCAGGCGAAAGAGTTCGCCGCCGGCGCCGCCGCGGCCCAGCACCTCGGCGTCGAGCCGGGCGCCGCCGTCGGGCGCGCGAAAGACGATCGCGCCGCCCGCGCGCGGCGGCTTGCTCGCGCGCAGGTGGCACAGCACCTCGTGGCCCGGCAGCACGCGCTCGACGAGCGCCTCGACCGCGCCGCCACTCGCCTTGGCGCCGAGCAGCCGGGCCTTGATGACGCGGGTGTCGTTGACGACGAGCAGGTCGCCGGGATCGAGCAACGAAGGCAGTTCGGCGAAGCGGCGATCGATCGGATCGACGCCGCGGCCGTCGAGCAGGCGCGAGCCACTGCGCTCGGGCGCCGGATGCTGCGCGATCAGCTCGGGCGGCAGCTCGAAGTCGAAATCGGCAAGCGTGTAGGTCAATGGCATCCGGGGTCGGGCCCGATCGGCGGCGAGGAAGGCGGTCCGGCGCGAGGCAGAATTGTTCCATGCCCGCTGCTGCGCCCGCGAACACGAAGCCGCTGACCGGCCCGCAGCGCGCGATGGCCAAGCTCGGCCTGGTGCGCGACATCGACCTCGCATTGCACCTGCCGCTGCGCTACGAGGACGAAACAAGGCTCGTCGCGATCGCCGACACGCGCGACGGCGACACGGCGCAGGTCGAGGGACGCGTCGTCGACAGCCGCGTCGAGCATCGCGCGCGGCGCCAACTGCTGGTGCGCATCGACGACGGCAGCGACGAGCTGCTGCTGCGCTTCCTGCACTTCTACCCGTCGCAGCAGAAGGCGCTCGCCGTCGGTGCGCGCCTGCGCGTGCGCGGCGAGGTGCGCGCCGGCTTCGCCGGGCGCGAGATGGTGCACCCGGCGTACAAGGCGGTCGCCGAAGGTACACCGCTCGCGACCGCGCTGACGCCGGTCTATCCGGCGACGGCGCAATTGCCGCAGGCCTATCTGCGCAAGGCGATCGCCGCCGCGCTCGCGCGCGCGCCGCTCGACGAGGTGCTGCCCGCGGGCACTGTGCCGGCAGGGCTGCCCAGCCTGCGCGACGCGCTCGACCATCTGCACCATCCGCGCCCGCAGACGCGGCTTGCGACGCTCGAGGACCGCAGCCACCCCGCGTGGCAGCGGCTCGCGTTCGACGAACTGCTTGCCCAGCAGCTGTCGCAGCTGCAGGCGCAGCGCGCGCGGGCCGGCCTGCATGCACCCCGGCTCGCGGCGCGCGAGGGTGGCCTGCACGAGAAGCTGCTTGCCGCACTGCCGTTCGCGCTGACGCCGGCGCAGCAGCGCGTCGCGGCGGAGATCGCCGCCGACCTCGCCCGCCCGCAGCCGATGCACCGGCTGCTGCAGGGCGATGTCGGCTCGGGCAAGACGGTCGTCGCCGCGCTTGCGGCGCTCGTCGCGATCGACGCCGGCTGGCAGTGCGCGCTGATGGCGCCGACCGCGATCCTCGCCGAGCAGCACTTCGGCAAGCTCATCGGCTGGCTCGAGCCGCTGGGCGTGCACGTCGCCTGGCTCACCGGCGGCCACAAGGGCAAGGCGCGCAAGACCTTGCTCGCGGACGTCGCCGATGGCAGCGCGCAACTCGTCGTCGGCACCCACGCCGTGATCCAGGAGGGCGTCGACTTCGCCCGCCTGGGCCTTGCGATCGTCGACGAACAGCACCGCTTCGGCGTCGAGCAGCGCCTCGCGCTGCGCCGCAAGTTCGGCGGGTCCGAAGGCGCCGCGCTCGAACCGCACCTGCTGATGATGAGCGCGACGCCGATCCCGCGAACGCTCGCGATGACGTACTACGCCGACCTCGATGTGAGCACGATCGACGAGCTGCCGCCCGGGCGCACGCCGGTCGCGACGAGGCTCTTCGCCGACACCCGGCGCGATGCGGTGATCGCCCACATCCGCGACGCAGTCGCGCAAGGCCGGCAGGTCTACTGGGTCTGCCCGCTGATCGAGGCGAGCGAAACGCTCGACCTGCAAAACGCGACCGAGGCGCACGCCGAACTCGCCGCCGCGCTGCACGGCGCCGAAGTCGCGCTGCTGCACGGCCGGATGCCGGCGGCCGAGAAGGCGGCCGTTATGGCGCGCTTCGCGAGCGGCGAGACGGCGCTGCTCGTCGCGACGACGGTGATCGAGGTCGGCGTCGATGTCGCCAACGCGTCGCTGATGGTGATCGAGCACGCCGAGCGCTTCGGCCTGTCGCAACTGCATCAGCTGCGCGGCCGCGTCGGCCGCGGCACGGTCGCGAGCACCTGCGTGCTGCTCTACACGGCGCCGCTCGGCGCGGCGGCGAAGGCACGGCTCAAGGCGATGCTCGAGACGCAGGACGGCTTCGAGATCGCGCGCCGCGACCTCGAGATCCGCGGCCCCGGCGAGTTCATGGGCGCGCGCCAGTCGGGCGACGCGCTGCTGCGCTTCGCCGATCTGGCGCAGGACAACGCCCTGTTGCGGCACGCCCGAAGCGTCGCGCCCGAGTTGCTCCTGCACCACCCCGACGCCGCCGCGCGCCACGTCGCGCGCTGGCTCGCGAGCCGCGCCGAGTTCATGAAGGCGTAGGCGCGGCGCGAAACGCTGGCCCGGGTCAGCGCCGAACGACGACGACCTGCTCGCCGCGCGGACGGTAGCGGTAGTCCCAGGCCGGCACCGGCGCAACGCGGTAGACCGGCCGCGGCACATAGACGACGCGTGGTGCGCGGTAGACGATAGGCGCCGGACGGTAGTACGTGACCGCGGGCGGGTAATAGACCGGCACCGGGGCGACATACGCCGGCGGCGGTGCGTAGTAAACCGGCGGCGG
>JBDHSE010000364.1:0-3155 GCA_039807955.1 Ideonella sp.
GATACCAAACCGCGTTCAATGGATTGGATATGCTCCCTCTCCCACTTGTGGGAGAGGGTTGGGGTGAGGGCGATGCGAGCCGCGCCCACCCTCACCCCAGCCCGCCCAGCGGGAGAGGGGGCAAGACAGGCCACCGCGTTCCTGGAAGGTTGAACGCGAACCGGTATCACAAGTTTCGCGTTCGCGCACGCAAGGGGCCACGCATCGGTGACGTTCGATGCCCTGCCTCGTGACGCGACAGAGGTGCGACCCCGAGCAGTGCACCGACGGCGGCATTGCGCCGCGAACGTGGGCTCGAGCATCGATTCGCCGACCGCGCACGGTCTTGGCCACCGCGCGCGCCGCCCGCGGCCAGCCGCCGCGCGAACTGGCGTCAGCCCTTGCCGAACGACGCCAGCAGCGAGCCGAAGGTCGCTTCGTCGGGAACGGCGCCCTGCGGCGTGAGCTTGTCGACGACCTGCGGCAGCGCCTCGGCGAGTTGCGCCGACGCATCCTGCGGCGAGAAGCCGAGCGCCGCGGCAAGCGAGCCGAGCTGGTCGCTGCCGAGGACCGACTGCAGTTGCTCGGCGCTGACCGGCAGATTTGCGCCGTTGCCGACCCACGACGCGGCGACGCCGCCCAGCCCGTTGCGCTCGAAGGCGTCGATGAGGCCCTGCAGGCCGCCCGGCTGCTGCGCGATCATGTTCATGATCGCGCCGAGCGCGCCGCCCTGCTGCGCGCCGCCGGCGCCCGAAAGCGAGCCGAGAACCTGGCCCGCCAGTCCGTCGAGAAGACCCATCGCGATGCTCCTTGAAGTGGAGCGGCGAGTATCCGCCTGATCAGACCGCGCCGTCCGCCTCGGCCTGCCGGCGCGCGAGGCGGCGCCCGCCGATGAGCGCCGCAAGGCCGATCGCCAGCAGCGCCGCGCTCGCCGGCTCGGGAACGACGCTGACGTTGGCGAGGGCGTAGCCGATCTCGTGCCCCGGGCTTGCGAAGGCGAAGAGCGGCATATTTATCGGGCCGGGGTCGCGCTCGATCGAGATCACGCCGAGTTCGATCAGCGGCGCGGCGTCGGGCAGATCCGGCGGGCCGGGATTGGGGACGAACGGCGAAAACGCGTAGACCGGCATCTGCGCCGGACCCGGATCCTTGGTGACCAACTGGCCGGCGAACGACAGGAAGAGCGTTGCCTCGCCGCCCCCCTCGAGCGCAAGGTCGAAGTCGAAGCCGGTGCTGGCGCGTGCGCCGCAGGCCACGTCGCCGACGGCAGGCGCACCCGGCGTCGCGCGGGTCAGGCCGCCGCCGCGCGCGTACTGGTAGTACAGATCGAACGCGCCGGACAGCACGGCGCCGGTCAGGTCGCCGAGGTCGGTCGCGTCGCAGGGGTTGGGCGGGAGGAAGACAGCGCCGAAATCGGCGCGGATCGGCGTCGCCTGCGCCGTGACGCAGGGCAGCGCCATCGCCGCGGCGGCGGCAAGGGCGAGCAGTTTGACGGTCATGTCGATACCTCCTCGAGGACGAACTCGACGTGCCGCGCGCAGCAGCCTTCGGCCCGACGCGGCGTCGCAGGTGAGCGCCGCGGCGCGGCGATCGTTGCCGCGGCCAGCGTTGCCCCCACCCGGGCGCAACTTACGCCAGATGCAAGCGCCCTGCCATCCCGCGAATGGGTGGCGTGACGCCCGGCGCCGTCAGCCGACGAGCAGCGCGACGAGGATCAGCGCGAGCGCCAGCGCCTGGAAGCCGACGCGGGCGGTCATCCACTGATCGCTGCTGTGGTGGGCGACGCTGCCGTGGTTGGCCATCGCGGCGATGCCCATCACGAGCGAGCCGAGCACGCAGGCGGCGGCGAGGACGATGAAGAACGTCATGATGTTCATGAGGCCTCCTAGCTGCCGCGCTCAAGCGGCAGGCGTCCAAGCTACGCCTCGTGCGGCGCCGGTGTTTGATCTGCCGCAAGCAAAGACCACGCCCGCGGCAGGGCCGGCACGGCGGCCGGCGGTTCGTCGTCAGGGCAGCAGCACGCTGCAGCCGGTTGTCTTGCGCGCTTCGAGGTCGCGGTGCGCCTGCGCGGCGTCCTTCAACGCGTAGCGCTGGTCGATGCGGATCGCGACCTTGCCGCTGGCGACAACGTCGAACAGGTCGTCGGCCATCGCCTGCGTGGCCTCGCGCGACGAGAGGTGGGTGAAGAGCGTCGGCCGCGTCAGGTAGAGCGACCCCTTCGCGGCGAGCTTGCCGATATCGACCGGCGGCACGACGCCCGAGGCGTTGCCGAACACGGCCATCAGCCCGAACGGCCGCAGGCAGTCGAGCGACTTGTCGAACGTGTCCTTGCCGATCGAGTCGTAGACGACCTTCACGCCCTCGCCGCCGGTGATCTCGCGCACGCGGGCGGCGAAGTCCTCGGTCCGGTAGTTGATCGTGTGCGCCGCGCCGTGGGCGCGAGCGAGCGCGCATTTCTCGTCAGAGCCGGCGGTACCGATGAGAAGCAGGCCGAGCGCCCTCGCCCACTGGCAGGCGATCAGGCCGACGCCGCCCGCCGCGGCGTGGAAGACGATGTAGTCGCCCGCCTGCAACCCGCCCTGCGGCAGCGTCTTCTTCAGCAGGTACTGCGCCGTCAGGCCCTTCAACATCATCGCCGCGCCGGTCTCGAACGGGATCGCGTCGGGCAGCCTGACGACGAGCTTGGCCGGCATCACGCGCGCCGCGCAGTAGCTGCCGGGCGGGCCGCCGGTGTAGGCGGCGCGGTCGCCCACCTGCAGGTGCGTGACGCCATCGCCGACCGCCTCGACGACGCCCGCGCCCTCCATGCCGAGAGACAGCGGCAGCGGCAGCGCGTAGACGCCCGAGCGCTGGTAGACGTCGATGAAGTTGACGCCGCAGGCGTGGTGGCGGATGCGGATCTCGCCGGGTCCAGGTTCGCCGACCGGCAGCTCGACGAGCTTCATCACCTCGGGGCCGCCGGTCTTGTCGATCCGGATCGTCGGGCTGGTCGTTGTCATGGCATCGATCTCCTCGGTTGCAAAGGGCCACAGGGCGATGCGCTATCGTGCCAGCAATCGCCGCCAGCGGCGAGCGTGCCCAGTTGCGACCCCTGCCATGCGACGCCTGACCACCGCGCCCAACATCGCGATCGCGACGCTGTGGGCCGACATGCTCACGAGCGGCGGCATCAAGGC
>JBDHSE010000365.1:0-3151 GCA_039807955.1 Ideonella sp.
AGGGCCTGCGCTTTGCGATCCGCGAGGGCGGCAGGACCGTCGGCGCGGGCGTCGTGGCCAAGATCATCGAGTAGGCCTTTTCGCGAACCGAGCCGGGCCGTGAACGATCTCGGCCGGCGCAGAACAAACCAAGACTGCAGAAGAGAGTTTTTCCGGCCACAGGGGCGTAGCTCAATTGGCAGAGCGCTGGTCTCCAAAACCAGAGGTTGGGGGTTCGATGCCCTCCGCCCCTGCCACCTGAAGGGGTGATGGTCGGATTCGCCGCCGAGCGCGGTGGACAAACAGGCCGACGGCAGAGCGCCGTTCGCCGCTGCAGGCAGTAGCAAGACAGATGGCCAACGCACCGCAAGTCCAGACCATTTCCACCGGCGCCGACAAGGCCAAGCTCGTCGCCTCCGGCGTGCTCGTCATCGCCGGCGTGGCGGTGTTCTACGTGCTCGCGAAGGAAGCCCTGTGGCTGCGCGTGATCGCGATGTTCGCGTTGCTCGCCGTCGCCGTGGCGGTGTTCTTCACCTCCGAGAACGGCAAGGCGCTGATCGCCTTCGGCCGCGACGCGATGCGCGAGATTCGCAAGGTCGTCTGGCCGACGCGCAAGGAAGCGATCCAGATGACGGGCTACGTGTTTGCCTTCGTCATCGCCATGGGGCTCTTCCTGTGGCTGACCGACAAGACGCTCGAGTGGGTGCTGTACGACCTGGTGCTGGGCTGGAAGCACTGAGAACCTGTGAACGAACCCTGCACTCCCGCTCGGCCGCTCCAGAGGGCGCGGCTCTTCGTTGCAAATGCTCGCCGTAGCACGGGCTACGGCTGTGCTTTGCGCCTCGATTCGCACCCTCTGGCGCAGCCGCTCGGGCGCGCCGGATTCATCCACAGGTTCTGAGGCTGTGAACAAGGGAATGCGAGCATGACTGAAGACATCGCAAGCGACACGACGCAGGCCGTCGAATCGGCGGCGCCGGCCGCGCCCGCCTCGACCAAGCGCTGGTACGTCGTGCATGCCTATTCGGGCATGGAAAAGACCGTCGAGCGCAACCTGCGCGAGCGCATCGATCGCTCGGGCATCGCGCACAAGTTCGGTTCGATCCTGGTGCCGATGGAAGAAGTCGTCGAGCTCAAACACGGCAAGAAGTCGGTCTCCGAGCGGCGCTTCTTCCCCGGCTACGTACTCGTCGAGATGGACATGGACGATGACTCCTGGCACCTCGTCAAGCACACCGCGAAGGTCACCGGCTTCGTCGGCGGCGCCAAGACGCGTCCGTCGCCGATCTCGGAAGCCGAGGTGCAGAAGATCGTCCACCAGATGAAGGAAGGCGTCGAGAAGCCGCGCCCGAAGGTCGAGTGGACGGTCGGCGAACTGGTGCGCGTCAAGGAAGGCCCGTTCACCGATTTCAACGGCGCGATCGAGGACGTGAACTACGACAAGTCCAAGGTCCGCGTCTCGGTCACGATCTTCGGCCGGGCGACGCCGGTCGAGCTCGATTTCGGGCAGGTCGAAAAGATCTGACGAACGGAGTTCGACAGATTTTTCGCCGAGCACTCAAGAGGATGTATTTCTCGAGGCAGAAGATTTGAAGTGCCCCGGCGCGAGGCTCGCGGCGATTGCCGCGCATCGCGCCCGTTGCTGCTGCTGACGAGACAGCGGCAAGAGGAGCAAAGGTAGCCAGCCCTTTGCGTTTGCACTCGAAGGCCCGTCGCGCATGCGCGTCCGGGCTTGTCAATGGAGAGCCATCATGGCCAAGAAGATAGTCGGCTTCATCAAGCTGCAAGTACCGGCGGGCAAAGCCAACCCGTCGCCCCCGATCGGACCGGCGCTCGGTCAGCGCGGGCTGAACATCATGGAGTTCTGCAAGGCGTTCAACGCCCAGACGCAGGGCATGGAGCCGGGCCTCGTGCTGCCGGTCGTGATCACGGCGTTCGCCGACAAGTCGTTCAGCTTCGTCCTCAAGAGCCCACCGGCGGCGGTGCTGATCAAGAAGGCGCTCAAGCTCGACAAGGGCTCGGCCAAGCCGCACATCGAAAAGGTCGGCAAGCTGACGCGCGCGCAGATCGAGGAGATCGCCAAGACCAAGACCAAGGACCTGACCGGTGCCGACCTCGACGCCGCGGTGCGCACCGTTGCGGGCACGGCGCGCTCGATGGGCGTCACGGTGGAAGGAGTCTGAACATGGCCAAGCTGACCAAACGCCAGAAGGCCCTCGCCGGCAAGGTCGAGACGACGAAGCTGTACCCGCTCGACGCCGCGCTCGGCATCGTCAAGGAATGCGCGACCGCGAAGTTCGACGAATCGATCGACGTCGCGGTGCAACTCGGCGTCGACGCCAAGAAGTCCGACCAGGTCGTTCGCGGCGCCGTCGTCATGCCCAACGGCACCGGCAAGACCAAGCGCGTCGCCGTCTTCGCTCAAGGGCCGAAGGCCGAAGAGGCGAAGGCCGCGGGCGCCGACATCGTCGGCATGGAAGACCTGGCCGAGCAGGTCAAGGCCGGCAACCTGAACTTCGACGTCGTCATCGCGTCGCCCGACACGATGCGCGTCGTCGGCCAGCTCGGCCAGATCCTGGGGCCCCGCGGGCTGATGCCCAACCCGAAGGTCGGCACCGTCACGCCCGACGTCGCGCAGGCGGTGCGGAACGCCAAGGCCGGCCAGGTGCAGTTTCGCGTCGACAAGGCGGGGATCGTGCACGCCACGATCGGCCGCCGCTCGTTCGAATCCGACAAGCTCGTCGGCAACCTGCGCGCGCTGATCGAGGCGCTGAACAAGGCCAAGCCGGCGACGAGCAAGGGTGTCTACCTGCGCAAGGTGGCGGTGTCTTCGACGATGGGCGTCGGCGTGCGCGTCGATGCGGCGTCGATCAACGCCGCGCCGGCACAGGCTTGAGGTGGATGGCCGGTTCGCACCGCGGCGGATGCCGCGCGCGAGCCGGCCGAGAGTTGGTGGGCCGCGGCGGCAGGAAAGGGCTGGCGCGGGCCATCGAAGACCGCTGGTGTGACCTTCGAGGTCGCTCAATCGACGGCAAGGCCCTCGCGCGAGGGCGGCGCCCGAAGCCAGCGCAGATGGCGGTCCCGCCGGGAAGAAGGATCGATGTTTCGTGATTCCCTTGTCGGCAAGGTCGCTGAAACCCGTGGTGTCCCAGGGCGCGCAAGCGTCCGCGGA
>JBDHSE010000366.1:0-3141 GCA_039807955.1 Ideonella sp.
CGTGGCATGCCGACTTTCGATCTTCCGCGCTCGAAGGAGCAGCGTTCGCTGTTCGGCGAGATCCTCGACTGGATGCTCGCCCCGCTGCTGCTGCTGTGGCCGATGAGCGTGCTGCTGACCTGGCTCGTCGCGCAAAACATCGCCAACCGGCCGTTCGATCACCGGCTCGACGAGACGGCGCGCGCGCTGGCGCAGCAGGTCGCGGTGCAGCCTGCGCCCGACGGGCGCGCGCAGGCCCGCTTCGAGCTGCCCGCCAGCGCCGGCGCACTGCTCGGCGCCGACCAGACCGACGAGGTCTACTACCAGGTGCTCGGCCTGCGCGGCGAACTGCTCAGCGGCGACGCGACGCTGCCGGTGCCGTCCGAGATCGAACCTGCGGCGGCGGGCGAGGTGCACCTGCGCGACGACACGATCGACGGCACGCCGGTTCGCGTCGCGACGCTGCGGCTGCCGATGAAAGAAGTGGCCGGCAGCGCGCCGTCCGGCCCGGTCGTGCAGGTCGCCGAGACGCTCGGCAAGCGCCAGCAGCTCGCGACCGAGATCATCAAGGGCGTGATCCTGCCGCAGTTCGTGATCCTGCCGCTCGCGGTGCTGCTCGTCTGGCTCGCGCTGTCGCGCGGGCTTGCGCCGCTGAACGCGCTGCAGCGGCGCATCCGCGACCGCGAGAGCCACGACCTCAGCCCGATCGACGAGCACGACGTGCCGGAGGAAGTCTCGCCGCTGGTGCGTGCGATCAACGACCTGCTCGCGCGCCTCGACAAGAGCATGAGCGCGCAGAAGCACTTCCTCGCCGACGCCGCGCACCAGTTGAAGACGCCGCTGGCCGGGCTGCGCACGCAGGCCGAACTCGCGCAGCGCGACATCGACGCCGGCCGCGGCGACCCGCGCGAGCTGCGCAAGTCGCTGCAGCAGATCGCGCGCTCGAGCCAGAGCGCGGCGCACATGGTCAACCAGCTGCTCGCGATGGCGCGCGCCGAGGACACCGGCCAATCGGCGCGCCGCCAGCCGGTCGACCTGGCAGCGGTCGCGACCGAGACGGTGCAGGACTTCGTGCCGCGCTCGCTTGCCAAGCGCATCGACCTCGGCTACGAGGGGCCCGAAGACGCGGCGGGCGCGCGGGCGACGCTGCGCGTCGAGGGCCATCCGATGCTGCTGCGCGAGCTGATCCGCAACCTCGTCGACAACGCGCTGCAGTACACGCCGGCCGGCGGCACGGTGACGGTGCGCGTGATCGACGATCCGTTCGGCCAGGTCGTCGTGCTGCAGGTCGAGGACTCGGGCCCCGGCATCCCGCTCGCCGAGCGCGAGCAGGTGTTCCAGCCGTTTTATCGAACCCTCGGCACCGACGTCGACGGCTCGGGGCTGGGCCTTGCGATCGTGCGCGAGATCGCGGCCCAGCACGACGCCCAAGTCACGCTCGAAGACGCCAACCTGCGCCACCGCCCCGGGCTGAGCGAACACGCCGGCGCCGCGTTCGGCCCCGGCGCGCGCTTCACGCTGCGCTTTCCGGCCCACGTCGTGCCAGACGCGCCGGCCGCATCGCCGCGGCCGGCGCCGGGCGCGACGAGCATCGAGCGACCGCTCGCCACGTAAAAGGAGAACGTCATCGCCAACAACAAACCACCGCGCGTCGCGAAGATCGACCTCGCCCTGCAGGGCGGCGGCTCGCACGGCGCGTTCACCTGGGGCGTGCTCGACCGGCTGCTGGAAGACGAGACGATCGAGTTCGCCGGCGTCTCCGGCACCAGCGCGGGGGCGATCAACGCGGCGGTGATGGCCAGCGGCTACGCGCGCGACGGCCGCGCCGGCGCGCGCGCCGCGCTCGACGCGTTCTGGCGCGACACGAGCCGGTCAGGATCGCCGTTCACGCCGATCGACGCCCGCATCGCCGGCCCCTTCGCGCTCGACCACCTGCCCGGCTACCAATGGGTCAGCAGCTTCTGGCAGTCGTTCAGCCCGTACCAGTTCAACCCGCTCAACCTCAATCCGCTGAAGGACCTGCTGCGCCGCCATGTCGATACCGACGCGCTGCGCACCGGCCCGCTGTGCCTCTTCGTCACCGCGACGAGCGTGCAGACCGGCCGCGCCCGCGTCTTCACCCACGCCGATCTGAGCCTCGATGCGCTGCTCGCGTCGGCCTGCCTGCCGCACCTGTTCCAGGCGGTCGAGATCGACGGCGAGCCGTACTGGGACGGCGGCTACACCGGCAACCCTGCGCTGTACCCGCTGATCTACGACACCGAACCGCTCGACCTCGTGCTGGTGCGCATCAACCCGCTCATCCGCAAGGGAACGCCGCGGCGCAACGTCGAGATCATGGACCGGCTCGCCGAGATCACGTTCAACGCGAGCCTGATCGGCGAGCTGCGGGCGATCGCCTTCGTTGCGCGCCTGATGCGCGAGGGCCGGCTCGACCCCGGGCGCTACAAGAGCCTGCGCCTGCACATGATCGCCGACGACGCGCAGATGACGCCGCTGGGCACCGCGAGCAAGATGGACACGAGCCTGCCGTTTCTGGAGAAGCTGTTCGGCTTCGGCCGCCACGCGGCGGCCAAGTGGCTCGCCGCGCACCGCGCCGACATCGGCGTGCGCCCGACGCTCGACATCGAGGGCGAGTTCCTGGCGTAGCCGCGGCTGCGTCGGCGGCCGATAGGCGCGCGCCCGGCTTTCATAATGCCGGGTTGCCTCGGGAAGCGTCCGGGGCCGCCGAACACTCATGGCCGAACCCGACACCTCGAGCATCCGCATCCGCGGCGCGCGCACCCACAACCTGAAGAACATCGATCTCGACCTGCCGCGCAACCGGCTCGTCGTCATCACCGGGCTGTCGGGGTCGGGCAAGTCGAGCCTCGCGTTCGACACGCTGTACGCCGAGGGCCAGCGCCGCTACGTCGAGAGCCTTTCGGCGTACGCGCGCCAGTTCCTGCAGCGCATGGACAAGCCCGACGTCGACGTGATCGAGGGCCTGTCGCCGGCGATCGCCATCGAGCAGAAGGCGACCTCGCACAACCCGCGCTCGACGGTCGGCACGGTGACCGAGATCCACGACTACCTGCGCCTGCTCTACGCCCGCGCCGGCACGCCGTACTGCCCCGATCACGACCTGCCGCTCGCCGCGCAGAGCGTGAGCCAGATGGTCGA
>JBDHSE010000367.1:0-3140 GCA_039807955.1 Ideonella sp.
CTCGACCAGTCGCACGCGCCGCATCCGGCGCGCATCGTCTCGCTCGCGCCGGGCGTGATCGACACCGACATGCAGGTGCAACTGCGCGCCGGCGACCCGGCGCAGTTCCCGGACCTCGCGCGCTTCGTCGAGCTGAAGACCGGCGGCCACCTGGATTCGCCCGCCACTGCGGCGGCGAAGGTCCTCGCCTACCTGCGGCGGCCGGACTTCGGGACGAAGCCGGTGGCCGACGTGCGCGACGCCTAGGCGGCGTCGCGCTTCGCTTTCGCCCGGACGTGCGCGGCGCGGCCGCGAATCTTCCACTGCGCGACCATGCGCTGGCGTTCGAGCACCGACATCGTGTCGCGGCGTGCCTCGCGCAGCAGCTTCTGGTAGTTGCGCAGCCGGTCCGGCGCGACGCCGTCGCGCACCGCGCAGCCCGGCTCGGCGCCATGGCGGCAGTCGCGGAACCGGCAGCGCAGCGCGAGCGATTCGATGTCGGCGAAGCTCGCCGCGAGCGCCGCTTCGCCGATGTCGGGCTGCAGCGTGCGCAAGCCCGGCGTGTCGATGACGCAGGCGCCGCCCGGCAGGCGGTGCAGCGAGCGCGACGTCGTCGTGTGCTTGCCGCGGCTGTCGTGCTCGCGCACCGCGCCGGTGTCCTGGATCGCCGCGCCGGCGAGGGTGTTGGTGAGCGTCGATTTGCCGGCGCCCGACGATCCGAGCAGCACCAGCGTCTGCCCCGCGCCGAGATAGGGCGCGAGCTGGCGCGCCGCGTCCGGCGAGCGGGCGTCGGCGACGACCGGGTCGAGCGCCTGCGTGCCGCGCGCGCGAAGCTGCCCGAGCGCCTGCTCGATGCGCTGCACCGGCACGGCATCGGCCTTGCTGAGGACGACGACCGGCAGCACGCCGCCGGCCTGCACGAGCGCGAGGTAGCGCTCGAGCCGGCGCAGGTTGAAGTCATCGTCGAGCCCCATCACGAGCAGCGCGGTATCGACGTTGCTTGCGACCGGGTGGCGCCGGCCGTCGGCGTCGCGCCGCACAAGATGCGTCAGCGGCGGCAGGCGCGCATGGACCCACCAGGCGCCGTGCGCGTCGCGGCGGGCGAGCACCCAGTCGCCGACGGCGAGCGCGGTGTCGTCGTCGGCAAGCGATCGCGTCAAGCGCGGCAGCGCACGCGCGGTGTGCTCCTCGCTGCCATCGTGGATCTGCACCGTCTCGCGGTGGACCTCGGCAAGGCGCGTGAGCGTGTGATCGTCGGCTTCATCATCGGCGGTCTCTTCCCTCAGGGCCAGTTGCACATGCTGCAGACAGGCCGGCGTCATTCCAATCGAGCGCAGGCGCTCGGCATCGATTTCGTTCATCTTCGATTCGAATCCGGGTTCGACGCCCGTGCCGCCACGCGACAGCGGGCCGATGGTCGGGACGCGCGAACGCGTCGGACCGGTCAGGCTTCGGGTGTCGGCCGCGGGCTGCGGCGAGGGATCGAACTTGCGCTTCGCGGGTCGACCGGTGCGCCCTTCAGCGCGGACGCAGCGGTTGCAACCGGGTGCTGTAGCGGCAGTGGATGCGCTTCAGGCAACGGCCGACAGGTGCGGGGTGTTGAATCGAGTCATGGCGCACCTCCTGTCGGCTTGGGTTGCGAAAAGGTCCGAATGGGCTTCTGACGCGAAGGCGCGGAGTCTCCGCCGACTGTGCGGGACTTGTCAATCGCATTCGGCGACAAAGCAACGCATCGGCATGGCGCGGTGCGTGCAAGTGTGCCGGCCCCGGTCTTGCGTGAAGGACGCACTGCAGACATGACATCGGGTTGCCTCGGCGCTGCAACATCGCGGCCCGGGCAAGATGGCATCGCGTCAGGTCGGTGCTCACGTGCACCGCTGCAGGCAGCCCACGTCGGGAAGCCTACGACTCCTGGGTGCCAGCGTACTGCGATTCCGCTTAGACGATAGGTCTCACCACGCTCTGTCGCCCGGCCTCCAGTGAGGGTGCAAATCCAGCCGCGATCTGCACGCTCCGCGGACGCCGGACCCAAGGCGTCGGCAGCAACGCCAGTGTCGGCGCTGCCGACGAAGCTCGATCAAGCTGGACGGCGGCGCGAAGTCCGCGCAACGACGGCGCCGAGGCCAAGCAGCATCAGCGCGTAGGTCCCGGGCTCGGGAATCGCGGCGGTGACGCTCACGCCATCGATCAAGGGGTCATTGTTACCGCCGCCGACGCCGCCGGAATGGATGAACGACAGTGTCGTCAACGCGCCGGTGGCGATGAAGTCGAACGACTGCGTCACGAACGGTCGCTGGAAGTCACCGGTGCCGTCCGGCACCAGCAGGTAGTCCACCGAGGTGCCGGCAGCGGCGACTGTCAGTACCTCATCGCCTCTGTTGTTCTCGCCACTGAGTCCGAAGGTCACCTTATAGGTGGCGCCGATCGTTGTCGCAAAGCTCTGGGCGATGCCGTCGCCGATCGGGCCATACGGGTCGCCAAAGCCACCCAGATCGTAGTAGTTGAGACCCTCGTACACAGGCGTGTTGAACTCGGCGTAAGTGATCACGCCATCGGAATGGCCGATGTTGAACCAACCCGGCGGCGTATCTGTCTGGCTCGAGGAATCTTCGAAGCCGCCGTTGACGAGCAGGTTCGAGGCTTGCGCCATCGACGCAAGGGCCATCAGTGCGCCAGCGATCAGGAGAGGTTTCGCGAATCGAGACATGATGTCAGTTCCTTGTGTTGAAGGGGTTCGGGGCGGGACGCTCGCACGAAGCTGAACGCGAAAGCTGCGAACACGAGCAGGCGGAACATATCGAAGTCGCACAAACCCGGCAACCCCCGAAATGCGGGGTGCACTGTGCCGCAAAGCAACTCACGCGGCGCTTCGGGGCCGGTGCCGGAGTGCCCGCCACGCTCTTGAATCGGCCGCGGCGGCTTCCATGTAGCATAGGCCGCTGCCCGCGCCGTGAAGACCTCGTCGCGCGACGCAGCGGTTCCCTCACCCTGCCTGGAGTAACAAAGGATGTTGAAGCTTGTCTTGAGTCTGTTCGTGGCCTTGTCCGGCCTCGGGTTTGCAGCCGCGGAGGCAGAAGCCAAGCGCCTCGGAGGAGGTGGCATGTCGGGCCTGCAGCGCAAGGCGCCGGCGCTGACCAACTGGTACGAGGTGCTGGCCGACA
>JBDHSE010000368.1:0-3134 GCA_039807955.1 Ideonella sp.
AGATCAACCGCGCGCCGGCCAAGGTGCAGAGCGCGCTGCTCGAGGTGATGCAGGAGCGCCAGGTGACGATCGCCGGCGAATCGCACCCCGTCCCCGAGCCCTTCCTCGTGATGGCGACGCAAAACCCGATCGAGACCGAAGGCACGTATCCGCTGCCCGAGGCGCAGGTCGATCGCTTCATGATGAAGGTCCTCGTCGGCTACCCGAGCGAGGAGGAGGAGTTCGTCATCGTCCAGCGCGTCACCGGCGCCGCCGCCAGCGTCGCGGCCGTCGCGAGCACCCACCAGCTGCTTGCGCTGCAGCGCGAATGCCGACGCGGCTATGTCGATCCGTCGCTCGTGCAGTACGCCGTCAAGCTCGTCGCGGCGACGCGCGAGCCGGCGCGCCACGGGCTGGCGGAGCTTGCGCCTTACCTCACCTACGGCGCGAGCCCGCGGGCGTCGATCAACTTGATCGAGGGCGCGCGCGCGCTCGGCTTCCTGCGCGGGCGCGCCTACGTGCTGCCGCAGGACGTGATCGACATCGCGCCCGACGTGCTGCGCCACCGCCTCGTGCTGTCGTACGAGGCGCTGGCCGAAGGCAAGAGCGCCGACGACATCGTGCGCCGCGTGATGCAGCACCTGCCGGCGCCGCCCAAGCCGCTGCAAAACCATGTCCGCCTCGACCCTGCCGAAGCCGCCGCCCAGGCCTGACGCCGGCCGCGCGGCGAATGAGCCGGCTGCGCGCCCCGCGCCGCACGCCGCCGAGGCGGTGCTGCGCCGCCTCGAATGGACGGTGCTGCGCCGCCTCGACGGCCTGCTGCACGGCGACTACCGCACGCTGATCCGCGGCTTCGGCGTCGACCTCGCCGAACTGCGCGAGTACCAGTTTCACGACGACGTGCGCCACATCGACTGGAACGTCACCGCTCGGCTGCAGACGCCCTACGTGCGCCAGTTCCAGGAGGACCGCGAGGTCAGCGCCTGGTTCCTGCTCGACCTGAGCCCGTCGCTCGACTTCGGCTCCGGCGCGGTCGCCAAGCGCGCGATCGCGATCGACTTCGTCACGGTGCTGGCGCGCATCTTCGCCCGCCACGGCAACCGGGTCGGCGCGATGTTCTACGGCGAGCGGCTGGACACCGTCATCCCCGCCCGCAGCGGCCGCCGCCACGTGCTGCACCTGCTGCAGCGCATGCTGGCGCGCCCCACACCGGCCGCCGCGGCGGCGACCGACCTCGGCGCCTTCCTGAAGGCCGCCTACGCGGTGATGCCGCGCCGCTCGCTCGTCTTCGTCGTTTCGGACTTCGTCAGCACGCCCGGCTTCGCGCGCGCGCTCGCGCAGCTCGCGCAGCGCCACGAGACGCTTGCGGTGCGGCTCTATGACCCGCTCGAATCCGAGCTGCCCGACCTCGGCCTGCTGACGCTGCAGGACGCCGAAAGCGGCGAGCAGATCTTCGTCGATACGCACGATCTCGGCTTTCGCCGCCGCTTCGCCGCCGCGGCCGAGCGGCGCGAGACGGAATTGCGCAGCGCGTTCGCGCAGGCCGGCGTCGACGCCCTCGAACTGTCGACCGAAGACGACCTCGTCAGCGCGCTGATGCGCTTTGCCGATCTGCGCAAGCAGCGCAGCCGCCTCGCGGCCGGCGCGAGCTTTCCGGTACACCTCGGACCCGCAGCATCATGAGCTTCCTCTGGCCCCAGTTGCTCTGGCTGCTGCTCGCGCTGCCGCTGCTCGTCGGGCTCTACGTCTGGCTGCTCGGGCGGCGCCGCAAGGCGGCCGTGCGCTTCGCCGACCTCGCGCTCGTGAAGGGCGCGATCGGGAGCAGCCAGCGGCTGCGCCGGCACCTGACACCGGCGCTGTTCCTCGTTGCGCTCGCGCTGCTGATCGTCGCGATGGCGCGGCCGACGACGGTGATGACGCTGCCGACGCAGCACGACCTCGTCGTCCTCGCGATGGACGTCTCGCGCAGCATGCTCGCCGAGGATGTGCAGCCCAACCGCATCGTCGCCGCGCAGGCGGCGGCGCGCGCCTTCATCGCCGAGCAGCCGATGCAGACGCGCATCGCGATCGTCGCCTTCGCCGGCAGCGCGTCGGTCGTGCAGGCGCCGACCAACAACCGCGAGGACCTGCTCGCCGCGATCGACCGCTTCCAGCTGCAGCGCGCGACGGCGATCGGCAACGCGATCGTCGTCTCGCTGGCGACGATCTTCCCCGAGGCGAAGATCGACATCGACGCCGTCAACGCCACCCGCCGCGGCGGCGGCGTGCCGCTGCCGGCGCCAGACGCCACGCCCGACGGCCCGGCGTTCAAGCCGGTGCCGCCCGGCTCGTACCCGTCGGCCGTGATCGTCCTGCTCACCGACGGCCAGACGACGACCGGCGTCGACCCGATCGAGGCGGCGAAGATGGCGGCCGACCGCGGCGTTCGCATCTACACCGTCGGCATCGGCACCAAGGAGGGCGAGATCCTGCGCACCGAAGGCTGGTCGATGCGCGTGCGCCTGGACGAGGAATCGCTGAAGACGATCTCGTTCCTGACGCGCGGCGAATACTTCTACGCCGGCACCGCGATGGACCTGAAGAAGGTCTACTCGTCGCTCAACACCCGCTTCTCGCTCGAGAAGCGCCAGACCGAGATCACCGCCCTCTTCGCCGCCGCCGCCGCACTGCTGGCAGTCGCCGCCGCCGGCCTGTCGGTGTGGTGGTTCAACCGGTTGCTGTAGCGCGGGCGGCGCGGCGCGGCGTTCACGCGGCTTGCAACAGGAACTCGACCTTCACCGCTTCGTAAGGGAACTCGATCGCGCCGGCATCCGTTCGGTCCAGCACGCCCGCATTCAGCAGCGCGATCACGTCGCCATGAACCGTCTTCACGTCCCGGCCAACGCGGCGCGCCGCTTCGCGAATCGACATCGGCCCCGCGCCGCACAGCATCTTGAGCAACTCCCAGCGCCGCGCGGTCAGCACCTTCCAGAGCAACTCCGGCGACTCGAAGCTGATCCGCGCCGCCTTCTGCGGCTTCCCGGACTGCCATGTGCGGACGAAATC
This sequence comes from Ideonella sp., assembly GCA_039807955.1. Lineage (GTDB taxonomy): Bacteria > Pseudomonadota > Gammaproteobacteria > Burkholderiales > Burkholderiaceae_C > CAIKUF01. The sequence goes on from JBDHSE010000368.1 coordinate 3,025, forward strand.
CCGGCCTGCATCGTTGCGCGTGGCAACGTCAAGAATCACTGTTTTCACGGTTCCACCTCGCGATGTCTGCCTCGAAGTCAGCGATGAGCTGCTGCGGACTCGAGAAACTG
>JBDHSE010000369.1:0-3133 GCA_039807955.1 Ideonella sp.
TCGGCGGCTTCGGCGGATCGGGCGGCGGCGTCGGCGGCGGTGTCGGCGTCGCGATGCCGGTCGGCGGCTCGGCCGCCGCCGGCATGGCGGCGAGCAGCACGCTTGTCGATGCGGCAGCCGGCGGCCAGGTGATCTGGAGCGCCCGGGCGACCGCGCCGGCAACGTCAGACGCCGCGGCCCAGATCGACGAACTGGCAGGCGTGCTCGCCGGCGCGCTGAAGCAGGCTGCGGTCTTCTAGCGCTCCCGGCTGTCGGGTTGTCAGGAGTCGAAACGCCACCCCTCATTCAAGGGGGGGGCCATTGTGATGTGGCCTTGGTCAACGCAAAATGGACTTTCCACAACTGGTTCAGGAGACTTACAGATGAGACTCGCAACTCGCGCACTGCGGCTCGCGCCGGTCGCTGCGCTGCTCGCAGGCCTCGGCACGGCGCACCCCATGTCGAACAACTCCGACCCGTCGAACTGGCGGTTCACATCCGCGTCGACTTTCAACGGCGTAAACTTCGATGGCGTCGCCCGGCTTCTGTTCGACAGCGACGGCGATCTGAACAACGGCGCTTACGTCTGCTCGGGCACGCTGCTCGCTGGCGGCATGTACGTGCTGACCGCGGGCCACTGTGCCGACAACTTCAACGTGATGCAGATCGATTTCGGCATCAACGACGACGTCGCGAGCGCGACACGCGGTGCTGCAGCCGCCTATCTCAAGCCCGGGTGGAACGGTACGCTCGGCACCGGCGCCGACATGGCGATCATCAAGCTCGACGCGAAGATCGACGGTATCCAGGGCTTCAACATCGATACCAATAGCGCTATCGGCAAGAACGTGCTGATGATGGGCTATGGCACGACGACGGTGGGCAACTCCGACGTCGGCGCGAACTGGGATGATTGGGGTTGGGGCCACTACGGATACAACACCTTCGACGTGACTTCCAAGGTGTTCAACGATGCCTGGGACGGCACGGGCGACAACACCTATGGTGAGGAATACGTCGCCGACTACGACGGCGGCCCTCCGAGCCGTCGTCATCCCGAAGGCCGGAACAACACGCTCGGCATTGTCGCCAGTATGACCGGCAACCTCTGGACGAGCGACAACGGCGGAGATCCGGAATCGCTGATCTCCGGCGGCGATTCCGGCGGCGGCGACTTTGTCTGGAACGGCAGCGAATGGCTGGTCACCGGTGTCCACAGTTGGGGCTGGCCATTCTGTACCGGCCGCGTTCGCCCGAACTGCGACTTCAGCAAGACCAACGACAGCAGTTGGGGCGACCTGATGGGCTCGACTGCCGTGTACAGCAACGTCGGCTGGATCAACTCGATCGTCGCCGTGCCCGAGCCCGAAACGTACGCGCTGATGCTGTTGGGCCTTGCCGCGGTCGCCGGCGTCGCACGCCGCCGCCGCAACGGTTGATCACACTGCCTTGCCGGCGCAACGAGCGCCGGCGAGCGATAAGCCCCGCAACGCAAGTCGCGGGGCTTTTTGCTTGGCGCCTTACTTCGGCATCGGCAGCGCACGCTGGCGCAGCGCGAGCAGCGCACCGAGCGCGAGCACCACCGCCGACGCGGCAAGCCCGGCGCGCAATCCGCCGCCGCCGTCGGCGAGGCGGCCGACGACGCTCGGGCCGACGATCTGGCCGACGGCGAAGACGATCGTGAACGCGCTGATGCCGGCCGGCCACGCCGCCGACGGCAGGTTGTGGCGCACGAGCGCCGTCGTCGACGCGACGAGCGACAGGAACACGGCGCCGAACAGCGCGCCCGAGACGAAGGCCGGCACGACCTGCGCCGACAGCACCGGCAGCAGCGTCGCGACCGCGAGCAGCGCGCTCAGGCCCGCGAGTGCCTTGCCGCCGCGCTGGCGCTGCAGCAGCCCGGCCCACAGCCAGGGCGATGCCATCACGCCGATGCCGAGCAGCGTGTAGAACGCGATCACGGCGCCGGTCGCCATCTGCTGCTCCTTCAGCAGCGTGATGATGAACGTCATGTAGCCGATGTAGCCAAGGCCGAACATGAAGTACGACGCGAGGCCGAAGCCGAACGGCCGCCAGTCGAAGCGGCGGCGCGCCGCGAGCGCGGCGGCGGTGTCCTGCAACGCGCCGGTGCCGCGCGCGATCAGCGCCGTCGACGCGGCGCCGAGCACGGCAAGCTCGATCCAACCCCATTGCCAGCCCGGCCGGCCGGCCGCCGACAGCGCGATGATCGGCGGCAGCGCGAGGGCGCTGGCCGCGATGCCCAGCCCCGTGCCGCCATAGTAGACGCCGAGCACGAACCCCGGCGTGATGCGCGAACCGCTCGCCAGTTGCGAGCCGAGCCGGGCCGCGAGCAGGCCGCCGGCGACGAACATCGCCGCGCTGGCGACGCCGGCCAGGAAGCGCAGCGTGTAGAGCACCGCATCCGACGCCGTGAAGCCGTGCAGCGCGAGCAGCAGCGTCGTTGCGACACTGCCGCCGACGAGCGCGGCGCGCGCGCCGACGCGCGCCAGCAGCGCCGGCGCCGCGAGCGCGCCGGCGAGGTAGCCGGCCGCGTTGACGGTGTTCATCGCGCCGGCGGTGAAGTAGCTCCAGCCGAGGTCGTCGCGCATCGGCGGCAGCAACACGGCGTACGAGAACCGCGCCAGGCCGAGCGAGACGGCGGCGCCGAGCGCGAGCGCGAGCGCGGTGGCGAATGCCTCGCGGTCGGCGCGCGCGGCAGTCAACGCGCGGCCTTCGGTGGCCGCACGAAGCCTCGCCCGCAGCTCATGTGCGCGACGCGTTTGCCGTGCAAGGCGGCGCTGGCTCAGTCGTTGTCGCCGCCGTCGGGGCCGCGGCGGCGGGTGTCGGCAATGCGGCCGAGGGTTGCCTGCAGCGCCGTCTTCAGCTTCTCGGCCGCGCCGTCGATCGCCTGATGCAGGTTGGCCTCGACGTGCGCGACGGCGACCGGCGGGTGCCGCTCGAGCCGCGCCTCGATCAGGCAGCGCTTGTCCGGGGCGCCGCCCTTGCCGGCGTTCTCGTCGCTCAGGTGCACCTCGACGCGCGTGACGTGGTCGCGTACATGGCGCAGCGTGCGCTCGACGACCGCCTCGACGTGCGCCGCGAGCGCCTGGCTGCCGTCGATGTGCTTGTCGGTGTTGACCTGGATCTGCATCTT
>JBDHSE010000370.1:0-3133 GCA_039807955.1 Ideonella sp.
CGCCGCCGCCTTCAGCCGCAGGTTGATGAAACCGGGGCCGGCGATCTCGATCGCTTCGACCCATTGCGCGAAAGCCGGCTGGCGCCCGAGCGCTTCGACGAGCTGCTGCGCCAGCTCGCGCGGATTGCGCTTCATCGGCCTGGCGAGCTGCATCGCCGCGGTGCACGCCAGATCACCGTGCGCCGCCTGCTTCGGTGACTCGAAGGCAGGTGCCTGCGCCTGGCCGGGCGCGAGCTCGGCGAGAGCCCGGCCGAGTGCCTGCAGCAACGCCTGCCTGACGGCCTGCATCAGCGGCTGCAGCGCCGCGTGCGCAGGAAATGCTTGCGGGCGGGAGGAGTGTCGGCCATGCGGCGCATTCTAGTTTGGCCGGCGAACGGCGGACTGGGTGGCAAATCCGGCGCTGTTTCCCGCAACGCCGCGCGCAGCCCGATGCAATCATGGCCACGCTCGAGGCGCCACCGATCGCCTCGGGCCGTGCGCGCCCGAGCGCCCCGCGTGTTTGCCGACCCCACGCCATGACCGCCACTTCCATTGCCGCGCCGGACCTGCCGGCGCTTCCCGAGCGCATCGGCAAATACCGCATCCTGCGCCGCCTCGGCGAGGGCGCGACGAGCGAGGTCTTCCTCGCCCACGACGACTTCCTGGATCGCGACGTCGCGATCAAGCGGGTGCGCGCGAGCGCGCTCGCCGATGCCACCGACGGCCGCTACTACGAGCGCTTCTTCGCCGCCGAGGCGGCCCTCGTCGGCCGCCTCGAACATCCCAACGTGGTGCAGATCTTCGACGCCGTCGCCGACCCGCACGAGCCCTACATCGTGATGGAGTATGTCGAGGGCAGCACGCTACGGCCGTACTGCCGCGCCGACCGGCTGCAGCCGCTCGAGCTGATCGTCGAGCTCGGCTTCAAGTGTGCGATGGCGCTCGGCTACGTCTACCGCCAGGGGCTGATCCACCGCGACGTGAAGCCGGCGAACCTGCTCGTGACGTTCGCCGACGGCCGCATCACCGACGTCAAGGTGACCGATTTCGGCAGCGTCCTCAACACCCGGTCGGATGCGACGCAGATCTACCGCGTCGGCTCACTCGCCTACATGTCGCCCGAGCAGCTCGACGGCAGCGCGCTCGACTGCCGCGCCGACATCTACTCGCTCGGCGCCGTGCTCTACCACCTGATCTGCGGCCGCCCGCCGTTCGGCGCGCAGGAGCAGGCCGCGCTCGTCAACCAGATCTACCACCAGGCGCCGGTCGCGCCGAGCGCGCTGCGCGCCAACGTCAGCGCCGGCGTCGATGCCGTGATCCTGCGCGCGCTCGCCAAGCAGCCGCAGGAGCGGCAGGCCGACTGGGACGAGTTCTCGCAGGCGCTCTCCGCGCTCATCACGAACCGCGAGGTGCCGCGCGGGCAACTGCAGGGCGTGCTCGACTCGGAGCGCTTCACGCTGCTGCGCAGCCTCGAGTTCTTCTCCAGTTTCGGCGACGTCGAACTCTGGGAGGTCGTCCACCGCGCGAGCTGGCAGCGTCTTGGCTTCGGCCACGCGATTTACCGCAAGGGCGAGGAGGGACGCAGCTTTCACATCGTCGCCCAGGGCGAGGTCGAGGTCTTTCGCGACGGCAGCAAGGTCGCCCAGCTCGGCGCCGGCACCTCGGTCGGCGAGATGGCCTACCTCGCGCCGAGCGCCGAGCTGCGCCTGCACAGCGCCGATGTCGTCGTGAGCAGGCCTGCGACGACGATCTCGTTCACCCCCGAGTCGCTCGCCCAGGTCGGCCCGAGCTGCCGCCATTCGTTCGACGAGGCCTTCATCCGCGTCCTCGTGCGCCGCCTGCACGCCGCGCACGAGGCGCTCGCCCATCCGCGGCGCATTCTCTGATACCGGTTCGCGTTCAACCGTCTAGGAACGCGGTGGCCTGTCTTGCCCCCTCTCCCGCTGGGCGGGAGGCTGGGGTGAGGGTGGGCGCGGCCCGCATCGCCCTCACCCCAACCCTCTCCCACAAGTGGGAGAGGGAGCATATCCAATCCATTGAGCGCGGCTTGGTATGAGACGCGTTGCGGCGCCGCGTCACGCCGGCTTGCGGCGCGTGCGGCGCGAATGCTCCAATACGCGCGGCGCGGCACTGCCCGCCCGTGAAGCACGAAGCCTTCGCCCCCACACCCCGGAGTCGACCGATGAAGACCCTGTTCGCCGCCCTCGCCTTTGCCGTTGCCGCCGCCACCGCGCTGCCGACGCTCGCTGCCAACGCCGACTGCGAAGCGCAGGCCGCGCAGAAGAAACTCGCCGGCGCGGCGAAGACGAGCTTCCTGAAGAAATGCGAGGCCGACGCCGCGGCCGGCGCCGGATCGGCGTCGTGCGAGGCGAAGGCCGACGAAAAGAAGCTCGCCGGTGCGGCGCGCACCAGCTTCGTCAAGAAGTGCGTCGCCGATTCGGGCGCGGCGCCGGCCTCGGCCGACGCTGCCTGCGAAGCCAAGGCCGACGAGAAGAAGCTGGCCGGCGCGGCGCGCACCAGTTTCGTCAAGAAGTGCGTCGCCGACGCCAAGTAACCGATTCCCGCGCCGCGCGGCGTGTCTCGACCCGCCGCGGCGCTCGGCGCTGACCGATCGCCGTCAGCCGTTACGCGTCAACCGGGAACCAGCGCGGCAACCGCCTCGCGCAGCTTGTTGCCGTGCTCGTCGGCGAGCGCCGCCTCGCGCAGCGTGCGCAGCCGCTCGGCGGCGGTCGGCGCTGGCAGTTCGTCCAGCGCCTGCATCAGCAGCGTGAAGTTGCGCATGCCGCGCTCGTGGGTGTCGCCGTAGCCCTTGATAAGGCGCGGGCACTCGGCGATCTCGGCGGCGAGCGCGTACTCGCCGCGCGCTGCGGTGGCGTCGACCCGCGCCAGCCAGGTCTCGATCGCCGCGTTCTCCTCGCGAAAGCGCAGCGTCTTGCGCCGCATCGGCCGCAGGCTGGCGAGGAAGTACAGCATCAGGAAGCCCGGCAGGCTCGACGTGCGGATGACGCGGCCCTTGCAGGTGAAGCGCTCGATGAAGCGGCGCGGCCAGTTCGACGCGAGCAGCCAGCCGCCGATGCCGGCCGGCAGCGTGTCGCAGATCTCCTCGATGCGCGGATGCATGTACTCGTTGATCGCGAGCACCTGGGCGTCGGTG
>JBDHSE010000371.1:0-3129 GCA_039807955.1 Ideonella sp.
GATCGACAACGGTTCCGGGCTCTCGCGCGACACGCGGATCAGCGCCGACGCCCTGGCCGCGCTGCTGCAGTCGGCCTGGAAGAGCCCGGTCATGCCCGAGTTCATCGCCTCGCTGCCTGTGCTTGGCCAGGACGGAACGCTGCGCCGGGCCAGGGGTCCGGCGGCCGCGCGCTTCGCCGGCCGCGCGCACCTGAAGACGGGATCGCTGCAAGGCGTCGTCGCGATCGCGGGATTCCTGCTGACGCCGGACGCCAGGCGTTACGTGATCGTCGCCATCGTCAACCATCCGAATGCGCAGGCGGCGCGACCGGCGCTCGACGCGCTGCTCGACTGGGCGATGCGGCCCGACGCCGCACGCTGATCAGTTCGAGAACGGCTGGTTGTGCGCCCGCGACGTCGCCAGGTTGCCCATCTGCAGGTGTCCGCCGGCGCTCAGCTGCAGCGCATCGGCCCAGAGCCAGGTGAAGGGCGTCGCGCTCGATCCGTCGGGGTTGGTCTTCAACGTTGCGCTGGTGCAGGTCGGCAACGGGTACGTGGCGAGGCACGCGCCTTCGGTCACGTTGGCCAGGGCGTAGTTGGCGGGATTGGCGACGACCGTCAACAAGTACGGATTGATCTCGATGAGCCCGATCTTGCGGCCGTCGTTGTCGAGCGTGACGAGCAGCCTGGCGTTGAGCCGCGACGTGAGCGCAGACAGCACGGCCTGCCCATCGACGCCCTCGGCGACGCCGTAGGGCGTCACGCTGACGTCGGGAACGGTTTCGATGATGACCTTGCCGCCGGCGCCAGTGATGCGGTTGAGCTGTGTCGCGATCGTCTCGCCCGTCTGCTCGGCAAGGGCGGTCGCCTCCGGCGACGTGATCTCGCCGCTCTTGTAGCGCTCGTAGATCGACACCACGTCGTTGACGCCGATCAGCACCGTCGCCAGGTCGTTCGAATTGATGCCGCCGCCGTCGGCCGGCGCCGCCGCCAGCTGGCGCGTGATCTGCTGCGGGAAGTCGATGTCGCGCGTTCCGGTGGCCATCGCCCCTTCGCGCGCGAGGATCTGGCTGGCGGGCGTGGCGTTCGCGACGCTGCCGGGACATTGCGCGAAGGTAAGCCCGTACGAGGTCGCGAGAATCTGGTTCCAGATCGGGTTGAGCACGCAATCGGTCGTGCCCGGTGTCCCGCTGTCGGGGACGATGCCGTTGACGGTGTACTTCCTGCCGTCGGCCGTGATGACGCTGGATTCGTCGCCGAACGAAAGGATGCGCGCCGGGACGAAGTTCACGGTCGAGCTTCCGCCGCACGAGGCGAGCAGCGCGGTGATCGCCACGAGCGAGAGGCCATGCGCAATGCGCCGGGCGGTCTTCTGAAGAGTCATTCGAGAGGTCCAGTCAGCCAGGTTCAATTCGGTGTCGCATCCGCTGCCGCAGCGTGCCGGCCGTCGTCGGCGGCAGCGCGCTCGAGCCGGTCGCGGACGCCGTCCCAATCAGGGCTTGCCGGCGGCTCCTCGACCCAGATCAGCGCCACGCCGCTCGCGTCGAGCTCGCGCAATGCGGCAAACAACTCGTGGCCGGCGGCATCTGCCGCGTCGGGCATCCGCCGCTCGAGCACGCCCGGCGCCGCGAACGCAGTGCGCGAATATACAGCCACCGTCGACGATCGTTCGGCCAATACCTGCAGCGCGGCACGCAGGCTGGCGGTGGGCATGAGCCTGAGCCTCGCACGCGGCGCATAGTGCTTGGCGAGCGTCCCGGGCGCGGCTGCGGCGCCGCCGTCGTTCGACGCAAGGGCCTCGCCGGCTGCAGCCTCGATCTCGGCGCGCGTCAGGACGCCGGGGCGCAGCAGCACCGGGCGTTGGCGGGTGCAGTCGACGATCGCCGACTCGATGCCGAGCGTGCAGGCACCGCCGTCGAGCACGAGCAGATCGGCGCCGAACTCGTCCTGCACGTGCGAGGCGCGGGTCGGGCTGATGCGGCCGAAGCGGTTCGCGCTCGGCGCGGCGACACCCGTCACGCCGAGGTCGGCGGCCGCCTTCAACAGCGCCTGCGCGACCGGATGCGCCGGGCAGCGCAGGCCGATGCTGGAGTGGCGGCCTGCCGCCGTGCTGGCAATGCCCGGCCGGCGCGGCAGGATCAGCGTCAGCGGCCCGGGCCAGAAGGCGTCGATCAGGCGCTGCGCGACGGCCGGAATCTCGCTCGCAAAGCGCGTCGCCGCCGACGGTTGCGCCAGATGAACGATGAGCGGGTGAGCCGCCGGGCGCCCCTTGGCGGCGAAGATCGCCGCCACCGCCGCGTCGTCGTCGGCGCGCGCGCCCAGGCCGTAGACCGTCTCGGTCGGAAACGCGACGAGGCCGCCCTGGGCGAGACACTGCGCCGCGAGCGGCACCGAAGCAGGATCGGCGGCGTCCAGAATCATGCTTCAGAACGGCGCGATGCCGAGCAGCGCGGCGGCCCGGAGTGCGACGTCGCGCGCGGCCCGCGCCTCGGCCGCGGTGACGGTGAGGTGGCCCATCTTGCGGCCGCGCCGCGGCTGTGTCTTTCCGTACAGATGCAGATGCACGCCGGGTAGCGCGAGCAGTTCGTGCCAGCGCGGCTCGGCCGCGGTCTCGCCTTGCGCGAACCAGAGGTCGCCGAGCAGGTTGAGCATCACGGCGGCCGAATGCTGGCGCGGCATCGCGAGCGGCGCGCCGACCAGCGTTCGCACCTGCAGCTCGAACTGCGACAGGTCGCAGGCGTCGATCGAATGGTGCCCCGAGTTGTGCGGGCGCGGCGCCATCTCGTTGGCGACGAGGCGGCCGTCGTCGAGCACGAAGAACTCGACGCACAGCACGCCGACGTGGTCGAGCTCGGCGGCGATCTGCCGCGCGGCGTCGATCGCGCGCTGCTGCAGCTCGGGGCCGGCGTCGGGCGGCGGCACCTGCGTCACGGCGAGGATGCCGTCGCGGTGCAGGTTCTGCTGCACCGGCAGCTGAACCATGTCGCCGTCGGCGCCGCGTGCGACGACGACGCTCAGCTCGATCTGCAATGGCAGCAGCGCCTCGAGCACGCAGGGCTGGCGCTGCATTGCCTCCCAGGCATCGCGCAGTTCGGCGGCGTTGGCGACGCGCGCCTGCCCCTTGCCGTCGTAGCCCAGACGCGCCGACTT
>JBDHSE010000372.1:0-3125 GCA_039807955.1 Ideonella sp.
CGTTGCTCGGCTGGACGCGGTTGTCGACCTTCACCTCGGTGCCGTTCTTGAGCTTGATCTGGCCGCTGGTGACGATTTGCTGCCCCGCCTCGATGCCGGTGAGGACGGCGATCTGGTCGCCGCGCGTCGGCCCGGTCGTGACGAAGACCTGCCTCGCGGTCAGCTTGTCGCCGCCCTCGACGACGAACACCGTCGAGCCGTAGGGGTTGAACGTGATCGCCGTCTGCGGCAGCGTCAGATAGGGCCTGGCTTCGCCGCTGTCGATCGCGACACGCGCGAACATGCCGGGCAGCAGCGCGCGCTGCGGGTTCGCCACCGTCGCCCGCAGCTGCGCGTTGCGCGTGTTCGCATCGACGAGCGGGCTGATCGCGGTGATTTTCCCTTCCACGCTCGCGCCGGCGTCGTTCGACAGCCGCACGTGCTGTCCGACCGCGATCTGCGCCAGCTCGCGCTGCGGCAGGGCGAAGTCGACGTTGATCGGGTCCAGCGCCTGCAGCGTCACGATCTTGTCGCCCGCGTTCAGGTACTGCCCGCGGGCGACGCTGCTGATGCCCAGGCGGCCGTCGAACGGGGCGCGGATCGTCTTCTTCGCGATCAGCGCCTGCTGCTGCGCGAGGTTGGCGCGCGCCGCGCGCAGCGTCGCCTCGTCGGCATCGAGCTGCGCCTGGCTGACCGCCTTCGCCTGGAACTGCAGCTTGTTGCGGGCGAGCACCGAGGCGGCGAGATCGACCGCCGCCTGCAGCGAAGCGGCCTGCGCGATGTCGGCATCGGCATTGAGCTGCACGAGCACGGCGCCGGCCTTCACGTCCTGGCCGGAGACGAACCGCACCTCGCGCACCAGCCCGGCGACCTCGCTCGCAAGGCTCACGCCGCGCACCGCGACGAGCGAGCCGACCGCCTCGACCCGCGGTTGCCACGCCTCCTGCTTCACCTCCATCGCCGTGACGACCTGCGGCTGCGGCTTCGGGATGCTCGCGATCATCTGGCGGATCTGCAGGAACTTCAGCAGCCCGAGCACCGCGACGAGCAGCAGCACGAGGCCGAGCATGATCAACAGGCGCTTGCGCGTGCTCGCTTTCTTCGGTGTTGCCATCGGTCACTTTCCTGCGATGTCGGCGGCCCGGGCCTGCGGCGCGAGGCGAACGCCCTGCGGCTGCGAAGCGGCGGGCGGAAATGCAGCCGGCCCGGCCGACGGTTCGGGCGGCGCGCCGTTCCACCAGCCGCCGCCGAGCGCCTGCAGCAAGGCCGCGCTGTCGGCGTAGCGCGCCGCCTGCGCCTGCACGAGCGCGATGCGCGTCTGCTGCACCGCGAGCTGGGCGTCGAGCAGCGCGAGCAGGTTGAGCGCGCCGACCTCGTACTGGCGGTTGACGAGGTCGAGCGACTGGCGCGCCAGATCGGCGGCACGGGCCTGCGTCTGCAGCGCGACGGCGTCGCGCTCGATCGCGCGCAGCGCGTCGGCGACGTTGCGAAACGCATCGAGCACCGTCTGCTGGTACTGGCTGCGCGCCTGATCGTAGGCCGCCTCGGCGGCGTGCTTTTGCGCCTCGAGCGTGCCGCCGTTGAAAATCGGCGCAAGCAGCTGGCCGCCGAGGCTCCACACCGGGCTGCTGCCTGAGAAAACGTCACCGAGGCCGAGGCCGATGAAGCCGGCGCTCGCCGACAGCGTGATCTGCGGATAGAGGTTGGCCGTCGCGACGCCGACCTGCGCGCTCGCCGCGTGCAACAGCGCCTCGCTCGCCTGGATGTCGGGCCGCTGGCGAACGAGCGCCGAAGGCAGGCTCACCGGCAGCTCGCGCGGCAGGTGCAGCGAGTCGAGCGTGAACTCGGGCAGGCCGCCTTCGCCCGGCAGCCGGCCGGCGAGCAGCGCGAGCTGATGGCGCGTCTGGCCGAGCGCCTTCTCGAGCGCGGGAACCGTCGCCTGCGCCTGCGCGAGCTGGGTCTGCTGCGCGAGCACCGGCTGCTGCGCGATCGCGCCGAGTTCGGCCTGGGTGCGCACGAGCGCGAGCGCGCGCGACTGCGATTCGATGATCTCGTGCGTCGCCTGCAGCTGGGCGCGCAGCGACGCCTCCTGGATCGCCGTCGTGACGATGTTGGCCGTCAGGCTCAGGTAGGTCGCCATCACCTGGTAGCGCTGGGCGTCGGTCTGCGCCTGCAGGCCTTCGAGTCCGCGCCGCGTCTTGCCGAACGCATCGATCGTGTAGCTCACGTCGACCGAGGCGTTATACAGGCTGAAGATGCCGCCGTCGGGCGGATTCGTGAACTTGGAGAACTTGGCGCGCTGGCCTTTGAGGCCGGCACTGACCTGCGGATAGAGCGCACCGCCGCCCGCCACATACATCTCCTGCGCCTGGCGCAGCGCGGCCTGCGCAGAGGCGAGCGTCGGGCTGTGCGCGAGCGCCGAGCGGATCAGCTCGTCGAGCGCGGGCGACTCGAACAGTTGCCACCACAGCGCCGGCACGTCCTGGCCGAGCACCAGGCGCTGCGCCGCGCCGCTCGGACCGGTCGTACCGACCGTCTGCGCCGGCAGCGGCGCGACCGAGTAGGCGCGCGACGGGTCGTCTACCTTCGGCGCCTCGGGTGCGACGAAATCAGGCCCGACGACGCAGCCCGACAGCAGCGCAGCGACCGCCAAGCCCTGCAGCGGCACGCGCCACGGCGATCGGCCGGCCTGCTCCCCCTGTCGCCTGAGCCGAATTCGGGGTTCGAGCCGGGCGCAGCAGGGCAGTTCGTTCTTCGAATCGTTCTCCAACGGTCTTGTTCGCTTCGTGCGTTCGAATGCCTTTGCGCAAGGTTCGCATTCTTATCCAGATTGCGCCTGGCCTGCTCGGCCGGTGCGGATTCGCGCAGCGCGATGCATGAAGTCCGCAGCCGCTCGCGGCGGCGCTCGGCGCGAGCAAGACGCGGGCGCGATCGTTCGCGCCGAATCGCAGCAGTGCGTCGATCAGGACCTGCTCGAAGAGGTCGCGCCGTGCCTGGCTGCCGCCGAGTCGATCGCGCAGGCGCTGCCGCGGCTGCGATCGATCGGCGGCACGCGCGAATTCGCCGCGCGCATGCGCGAGCTCGAGCGCGGCTAGTGCAGTGTTCTACGCTGTGCGGAACTTAAGAAAACCGATGGATTTGTCGTC
>JBDHSE010000373.1:0-3118 GCA_039807955.1 Ideonella sp.
GCGATCAGCGCCTGCGGCACGGCGCCGGTCGCGAGCACCGTCCAGCGGGCGCGGATCTCGTGCGCCGCGGCGCCGATCTTGAAGTGCGCGCCGGCGACGCGGCCGGCCTCCTCGATCGGCGCCTCGAAGCGCGCCGGCGGCAGCATGCGCACACCGGCGCGCAGCGCGGCCTTGCACAGGATGTCGTCGAGCTGGCGGCGCGGCAGCACCGCCATCGTCCCCGGCACGTCGAGACGGCCGCCGCGCGGGCCGATGCAGCCGACGTGGGTCGCCTGCTGCGCGACGGCCATCACCTCGTCGAGCACGCCGAGCGCGCGCAGCGCGGCGTGCGCGTCCGGGATCAACCCGTCGCCGCAGACCTTGTCGCGCGGGAAGGCGTACTGATCGGCGAGCACGACATCGACGCCGGCCTGCGCGAGCGTGCGCGCGCACGCGCTGCCGGCCGGCCCGGCGCCGATGACGAGCACCTCGCAGGCGGTGGGCAGCGGTGCTTCGGCGGCAGGGGATGCGGGGTTCATCGGCGGGTGGCTCGCTTGGCGCGGAGCGAAGAATACCCGTTGCCTCGGGCGGCGCCGCTACCTCGATGTGCTGCTCTCCGGCGGCGCCCGCATCCGCCATGCGGCAGCGATCGCGATCACCGTCAACACCGCGAGCAGGACGAAGGTTTCGTGAAACGCCGTCACCGCGGAGGGCGCCCTGGCGGCGGCGGCGGACGGCAGCCCCGCGCCGTGGGCGACGAGCCGCCATTCGACGAAGATGCCCGCGAGGCTGACGCCGACCGCCGCGCCGAGCTGGCGCATGAAGTTGATGCCGCTCGACGCCTGCGGCACGAGCGCCGCAGGCAGCCCGCGCATCGCGCCGATGTTGAGCGACGGCAGCACGAAGCCAAGGCCGATGCGGCCGACCGCGATCCACACCGCGATGATCCAGACCGGCGTTTCGAGCCCGACGCCGAGCATCAGCACGAACGATGTCGCAAGCAGCGCGAGGCCGAACGCGACGACGCCATGCAGCGCGAAGCGGTCGCCGAGGCGCCCGGCGAGCGCGATCGTCAGCCACAGCATGACGCCGGCCGGCAGCAGCGCGCCGCCCGCCACCGAAGCCGACAGGCCGAGCGCGATCTGCATGAAGACCGGCAGCAGATAGGTCGAGCCGAACAGCGCCGCGCCGTACATGAAGGCGACGCCGCAGCCGAGCGCGAACTGCGCGCGGCCGAACATGCCGAGCTGCATCAGCGGATGCGCCGCGCGCCGCTCGCGCAGGATGAAGGCGGCGAGCGCGGCGGCGGCCAGGCCGAGCAGCGCCGCCGCCGGGCCGCCGCGCTGCAGATCGACCATGCCGTTCAGAAGCGACAGGATCGCGACCGACAGCAGCGCGAGCCCGGCGAAGTCGAAGCGCCGGTCGCTGCGCATCTCGGCGCCGCCCGGCGCGTTCTGCGGCAGATAGCGCCGCGCCATCCACAGCGCCAGGAGGCAAAACGGCACGATGAAGAAGAAGATCGCGCGCCAGCCGAAGAGGTCGACGAGCACGCCGCCGACGCCCGGCCCGACGGCCGGCGCGAGCACGACGCCCATGCTGAAGAGGCTCATCGCCCGCACCTGCTCGTGGCTGGCGAACGCGTTCATGATGATGATGGTCGGAATCGGCTGCAGCAGCCCGGCCGCGAGGCCCTCGGCGACGCGCATCGCGAGCACCCACTCGAAGCTCCAGCCGAAGCCGCCGCCGATGCCGCCCGCCATCAAGAGCGCGATCACCGCCATGTACGCGCTGCGGTAGCCGAAGCGCTCGAGCAGCCACGGCGTCGCCAGCATCGAGATCGTCATCGCCGCCATGAAGCCGGCCGACAGCCACTGCGCCCGGTCCTGCCCGAGGTGGAAGACGCGGCTCATGTCGGGCAGCGCGACGTTGACGATCGTCGACGACATGATCGACGCGACGTTGCCGATCATCACCGTGACGAGTACCCGCCAGCGATACCCCGGCCCGTGCCGCTCGCGCAGGACGACGCTCGATTCGCGCGTGCGTGGCAGGCTGGAATGGGGCACGGCTTCGGCTGGCGGGGTCAGGCGGGACGGCGCATTGTCCAACGATGCGGGCGCTGGCTCGCCGCCGATTGACGCGCCGCAATCGAGGCGGCTTCGCCGCTGCCATGATCCGGTGCAACGCGGGCATCGAGCGGGTCGGGAGGGTGCTGTCGTGTGAGATGCAGGCCGGCCGCCCAGAGCGACGAGGAGGATCGAATGACGACAATCGGTTCCGGCGCCCCCGATCTGCACGCCCTGGTGCAGGCCGCAGCGCTCGCCCCGTCGAGCCACAACACGCAACCGTGGCTGTTCCGGCTTCGCGACGGGAGCATCGAACTGCTCGCCGATCGAACCCGCGCGTTGCCGGTGAACGACCCGCACGATCGCGAGCTGACGATCAGTTGCGGCTGCGCCTTGCTCAACCTGCGGGTTGCGGCTGCCGGCGCCGGACTGCGGGCCGACGTCGAAGTGCTGGCGGACGAGGCGCAGGACGACTTGCTGGCCCGGGTGCGCCTCGCCGATGCGCCGGCGCCGCTGGCGGACGCCGATCTTGCGAGCGCGATCGCCGAGCGCCGCACCTGCCGCGAACGCTTCGCGGCGGCGGCGGTCGATGCGCAGGCCTTGCAAACGCTGACCCAGGCCGCAGCGAGCGAAGGCGCGACGCTGACCATCCTCGAGCGCAGCGAACAGCGTCTGGGTGCGGCAGCGCTCGTCGCCGAGGGCGACGCCATGCTCTGGGCGAACCCGAGCTGGCGGCGCGAACTGGCGGCCTGGATGCATCCGCGGCGCCGCGGCGATGGCCTGACGCTGCCGGCGCTTGCGGTGCCGGTGGCGCAGGCGGTGGTGCGAACCTTCGACATGGGCGGCGGCATCGCAGCCAGGGATCGGCAATTGGCGGACGAATCGCCGGTGCTTGCCGTGCTCGCCACCGAAGGCGATACCCCGGGCGAGTGGCTTGCCGCCGGCCAGGCGCTCCAGCGCCTGCTGCTGCAGGCGGTGCGACTGGGTCTGCAGGCTTCCTACCTCAATCAGCCGGTGCAGGTCGCCGCGCTGCGGCCCAGGTTGCAGCAGTTGGCGCAGTGCCCGGGACATGC
>JBDHSE010000374.1:0-3115 GCA_039807955.1 Ideonella sp.
ACTCGATCCATCCGTACGAGGCGGCGGTGGGTGCGCCGGCCGAGATGATTCTCGAGGCGGTGCACCGAGCCCCCGAACTGACGCGTCGCATGCTCCGGGGAGTTATTGCTGACGCTGCTTTCCGAACGTTCGTTGTCGCGGCGCTGGAAACGCGAGGCTGGCGAGACGTGACGCCGGAGGGCAACTTTGCCTACGACTACAGGCTGGACGATGGCGAGGGGCCAATCACGGTTCAGGTGAAGTTGCAGCGAAGCGAGCGCGGCGCACCCGTCGTGAGGGATGGCAGGCGGTATGGATTCGAAGGCGCGGTCTTCATGACGGAGACGCAGAAGACACGAACTGGCACCGATGGCGAAGAGAACAAGACTCGCCCTTACCGATACGGCGAGTTCGACGTCTTGGCTGTTTCGATGCAGCCATCGTCGGGTCGTTGGGACTCGTACATGTACACGCTTGGGCGTTGGCTCCTGCCGGGGAAGACTGCTGGTGAGATGGCGACCTTGCAGCCAGTGACGAAGACCTCCGGCGAACTGTGGACCGACGACTTTGAGGTAGCGGCTCGGTGGTTTCGCGAAGATCGCTCGAACAAGCGAATGCACGATAGCAACACGGAGCGATCTAGTCTGAAGCGGAAGAGGCAGCTTGCTGCAAAGAAGGTGGCGAAGGGGAGAGTGACGAAGTAGCTGTGCGCAGGCTTCTCGCGTCTACCCGTACGGGCTGCTCGACGACAGCAGCGTCTCTCACGGAGCGGCCCGCGAATGACGGCAACACGCTGCTTTGTGACCTTGAAGTCGTCGAGTCGCATGACACTGGCGCGCCGAGATTGGCGAACAACGAACTCTCATTCGAGGGCCGCAGATTCGGATCCGTTCAAGCGCTCGCCAGCTTGGCACTTGCCAGGCGGTTCAAGCTCACACCCTGCTCCGCGGCCTGCAGGGCCAAGGCGCGATGAACCTCGGGCGGGATGCGCACGCGGAACTCGCCGCTGTAGTGCCGTTCTGCCAGCGGGACGGGGACCGCCTCGCCTTGGGCCTGCATGTCGGCGGTGACTTCGGCGACCAGATTGCGGATGCCTTTGAGCGCCGCCTCCGGCGTCCTGGCCAGCCACGACAGCGACGGGAACTCGACGCACAAGCCGACGTGTTCGTCGTCCTCTGCGGACCAGGTGACGCGGTAGGTGAAGTGGTCAGTTTGCATCGCGCATGTCCTCCAGCTTCTGGATGGCAAGCAGCACCTGTCGCACTTGCCAGGGCTTGGCCTTGCCTTTGTCGGTCTGAATGTTGATTCGCGGATCGCCCGCCCAGGGCGTCTTGAATATCGCGTGACTCGTTGCGGACTGGCGTGGCTTGCCGAAGAATTCGCGGCACACCTTCTCCAGATCGGCGAACCGGACGTTGGCCGGTTCCCGCCGCATTTGCTCGAGGATCTTGGCCGTGGCTGCCACGGCCAATGGTATCAATATTGGGACCGCACTTCAATCGGCGGACGCGTGCGGCCTGTCCATTCCGGGGCTGCGTACCTGGCGGGTCGCCGGGTTCCCGCTGCTGTGGTGCTGCTTCGAGCGCGCAGACCATCTGGATGTGGTTCGGCTGCCCGGCGAGCGCCAGGACATCGCGGCCATCCTGGGCGACGAGTTCGCCTCTCGCTGACGCGACTCGAGCCTTGGGTCGTGCGTCTCGCATGGAAGGGTATCGACGACGACGCGGGGTGCCCGGTCGTCCTGTAGGCAACGCCGCGCGCGGCACGACCCTGACGGACAGCGAGTTTGTGTCGGTGGTCGCAGCAAACGTGTTTCAGCCCGAGTCGGGCGCCCGCCACGCGATGTAGGTTCGGGCGGCGTGGTACGGCGCCGCGCGCGCCCTTCATGCCTCTGGTGCGACCCGTCGCTCAGGCCGGCATCGAATCGGCGGCCGATCGCTCGCTCGGGCGCCAGTAGCTCGGGCGGTCGTGGTGCCGATACAGGCGCCGCTCGTGCTCGCGGTCGGGCGGCGCGGTGCGGTCCCAGGGCGGCGCGTCTTTCACGGCGCGGCGGCTGAGCGCGATCGACACCGTTCCTTCGAGCCAGCTGATGTCGTCGATCCACTGCGGCGCGACGAGCACGTCGTGGCCGAGCCACCAGTCGCTGGTGTTGACGACGAGATAGCGGATCACCCAGCTCTGGTCGTCGATGAGCAGGCCGTCGACATGGCCGATGTCGCCGTCGGCCGCGTGCACGCGATAGTTCATCACGACGTCGCAGGCGCGCAGGTGCGGGTCGTCGCCGCGCTCGCGATGCAGTTCGCGCTGCGCGTCGACGAATGCGCTGTCGCGCGCCGCGCCGCCGATCCCGCGCAACGCGCCTTCGGGCCGGCTGTCGCGCCACACGCCCGGCCCGCCCCAGTAGAACGGATAGCCGTAGTAGGTGAACTGCTCGATCTCGTGCTGGCGCGACACCGGCTTGCTCGTGTCGACGTCCGGGCTCGCGCGCACCAGCGCGCGCGACAGCGAGATCGGCAGCCGCCGCGCCGCCCAGTCCGGGTTGCCGATCGAAAGCGGCGAGACGAGGACGCGCCGGTCCTTCAGCCAGGGGCCGGTGTCGACGACGAGGAAGCGGATCGCCCATTCGCGGTCGTCGAAATAGAAGTCGCGCACATGGCCGATCGGGCCGTCGGTCGCCTCCACCGAAAAGCCGCGCAGTTCATTGATGTCGTGCAACATGATTCGGGCTCCTTCAACGGGTTGGAAGATCAGGCTTCGATCGCGATGCGTGCAGCTCTACAGGTAGCCGCCGGTCGGATAGCCGCCGATCGGGATCGACAGCGCGCGGCTGTCTTCGACGCCGCGCACGCCTTCGACGTTCTGCGCGGCGACGCGTGCCGCCAGTTTCTCTTCTTCGTCCTCGACTTCGCCAGAGAAATCGACGATGCCGTTGCGCACGCTCACCTTGCTGCGATCGGGGCGCCACCAGGGTTGCGACTCGAGCTCGGCCAGCAGCGCGCGCAGGATCGCGGCGTCGCCGCGCGGACGCGGCTTGCGTGTACGCTTGGCGCGCGCGACGAGTGCGCGCAGGAAGTCCGCGCGGCTGACGATGCCGACGACCGTACCCGCATCGACGACCGGGGCTTGCTTGATCTTG
>JBDHSE010000375.1:0-3107 GCA_039807955.1 Ideonella sp.
TGCAGGTCGCCGGCGTCGAGCCGCGCGACGTAGGCGGCAAGCGGCAGCGAATGCAGCGAGATTTCCGGGTGAGCGTGCGGCCCGAAATGCGCCGCGCCCTCGGCGCAGATCGTCCGGTAGCACAGCGCCGCGCCCTCGGCCGAGCAGGCGACGATGCCGATGTGCTGCGCCATGACAGTCAGGCCCGGCACGGTCGCGGCTTCAAGCCGCCGGCCGGAACTGGCCGGATGCGGCGGCGACCGCGGGTTGATCGCGCAGCGGCAACGCGACGAGCCGGGCGTTCTGCGCCGCACGTTCCGGCTTCGGGTCCTCCCGCGTCACGACCGCTTCGAGCGCTGCGACATACGCACCCGGCAGGCCGTGCTCCTTCGCGCCGGCGACGACGAGCGCCTTGTACCAGGGGTAGGGCCTGGCAAGTGGGTCGATGTTCGTCGCCTTGTAGGTCCACGCCTGCAGCGCGCCGTGCGCCGTCTGCACCTCGACCTCGCAGCCCTTGTAGCCCATGCCGATGCCTTCGGCGATGTCGAGCGCCGGCTTGTCGACGACGGCGATCTCGAACACGACGCCATGCACGCAGGCCTGCGGCGCGGTCGCGAGAACGATGTCGCACTTGGCCGACCCGTCCTTGCTGACCTTGTGCCAGCGCAGTTCGTGCTGCGCGAGTGTCGCGCTGCCGACGACGCGCGCCGAAGGCGTGCGCTCGCGCAGCCGGCGCGTCAGCATGTTCGAGCCGTAGGCGAAATAGAGGAACGTTTCGGCATTGCTCATGACTTGCGTGCAGCCGTGGCCGGCGGGCGCTGCCGCCGGGTGCTGCAAGATGCGATCGACGGGGATATTGTGGCGGCACAGGCCGGCGAGCGAGCCATCGAGTGCCGGACAGGGCCGCAAAAACTGATCCAGGTCAGCGAAGGCGCCGACGGATTGTCGGCCGGCGTTCGCTTCGGGCGACCGGTGGACAATTCTTCAGACGTCGTGCGGCGGGTCGCGAAACGTCGAGCTCCACGTGTCCGCGCCGTCGAGCATGCGCAGCCTGGCGTTGGCGATCAGCGCCGGATCGAAGTTGCGCATGTTGATGCCGCAGCGCGCGCCCGGCTTCGATTCGAGCGGCTCCCAGTGCGAGACGCAGCCGCACGTCCGGCAGCGCACGACGCGCAGTGTGCGGTCGCCCTGGACGTAGCTTTCGGTCGCTTCGGGATGGCCGCTCACGTTCACCTCGTCGGCCGGGCAGTACGCCCACAGCGTCCCGAGACGGCGGCAGATCGAGCAGTTGCAGCGCGTGATCTCGGCCGGCGCCGCCGCGATCGTGATGGCAAGCAGGCCGCAGTGGCAGGTACCGCGCAGCGGACCGCCTCGGGTGTTCATGGCTTGCCCTTGCGAGCTTTGTCGAACTTGCGCCAGTACTGGAACGGCTCCTCGTGGACCTCGATGTCGATCTCCGCGACGCGCATCTGCAGCCGTTCCTGCACATCGGCGACGGCGCGGTTGTAGATCGCCGGGCCGATCTCCTCGAGGAAGAAGCCGAACAGGCCGTCGGCGGCGACATTGCCGATGCGTTGCTCCATGTTCTCGGCGAAGTAGCGCTCGATCGACGCCACTGCCTGGCTGCGGACTTCGCGCGGTAGTTCGATCGTCATCGGTCGCCGCTATGGTGGGGATGGCTGCGCACTCTACACACAACGCGGGCCGCCTGCCGGCGTGGCGCCCGGTGTAAAACGCGCCCTGTACCGGTGCGCGCTGGGTGCGCCGCTGCTCGCTATCCCGCCCACCGATGCGCCGCCTGTCCCCCGCCGAACCGTTGCTGATGCTGGCCACGATCGGCCTGTGGCTGGTGCTCGCGATGCTCACCGGCGCTCTCGTCGGCAGCGTCTGCGCGGTCTTCCTCGGCGCCCTGTTCGCGACCGAGGGCCGGCTCTACGGCGCGCCGTGGTGGCTGCTCGCCGTCCTGTTGCCGGGTGCGGGCCTGGCCAACGGCCTGTTGCTGCACCACGCCTACCGGATCGACAAGAGCGGGCTCGCCGACGGCCCGATCGTCGCCGTCAACGAGCAGCAGGGGCGGATGCCGCTGGCGACGCTGTGGATCAAGCCGCTCGCGGCGCTCGTCACGCTCGGCTGCGGCGCCTCGGCCGGCAAGGAGGGGCCGTGCTCGCACATCGGCGCCGGTGTCGCCGCCGGAGTCGGGAAAGCGCTGCGGCTCAACGCCGAACTGCGCGAGCGGCTCGTCGCCTGCGGCGTCAGCGCCGGCTTCGCGAGCGTCTTCGGCACGCCGATCGCAGGCGCGATCTACGGCATCGAGATGCTCGCGATCGGCCGTATCCGGCACGACTTCCTGTTCCCCGGCATCGTCGCCGGCGTCACCTCGTTCGTCGTCAGCCGTGCCTGGGGCGTGCCGTATCCCGAGTATTCGATCGCCTTCGAGCCGGGCTTCACGCAACTGCTGTTCCTGAAGACGGTCGTCGCCGGCGTG
This sequence comes from Ideonella sp., assembly GCA_039807955.1. GTDB lineage: Bacteria > Pseudomonadota > Gammaproteobacteria > Burkholderiales > Burkholderiaceae_C > CAIKUF01. The sequence continues at coordinate 2,465 of JBDHSE010000375.1, forward strand.
CTGTGCGGCGTGATCGCGTCGTGGTTCGTCGAGCTGCTGCACGGCGCGCGGATCGCGTTCGGCTGGCTCGCCAGGCGCTTGGCGCTGTGGCCGCCGCTCGTGCCGCTGCTCGGCGGCGTCGTGCTCGCGCTGCTGCTGGCGGTTGTGCCGCGCGACTACATGGGCCTGAGCCTGCCGATCATGGAGCGCGCGCTGCAGGGCGAGGCGATGCCCTGGCTCGGCTTCCTGTGGAAGGCGCTGCTCGTCGCCGTCACGCTCGGTTCGGGCTTCTACGGCGGCATCGTCACGCCGCAGTTCGTCATCGGCGCCGTCGCCGGCGGCGCGTTCGGCCCGCTGCTCGGGCTCGATCCGGCGCAGGGCGCGGCGGTCGGCCTCGTCGCGGTCGTCGCGTCGGCGTCGAACGCGCCGGTGGCGGCGGTGCTGATGGGCGTCGAGCTGTTCGGCGGCGGCTCGCTGCTCTACGTCGCCGGTGCCTGCGTCGCCGCCTACCTGATGATCGGCCACCGCAGCGTCTACCCGGCGCAGCGCCTCGCGTACCCCAAGTCGGCGTGGTTCAGCGCGCCGGCCGACGCGCAGGTCGGCCACGAGAAGGTGCAGCTCTCGTTCGGCCTGCGCCGCTGGTGGCGCGAGGTCGTGCTCGAGA
>JBDHSE010000376.1:0-3101 GCA_039807955.1 Ideonella sp.
AGCTTGATGCGCCGCGCGTCGTACCACGCGGCCTCGAACTGGCGGAACTCGCGGCGTATCACTTCGTCGCGCGTGCGGTCGTTGCCGGCGACGATGATGCGGCGCACGTAGACGCGGCGCTGCGGGTCGGCGTGCAGCACGATCGCGACCTGGGCGCGATCGCGGTCGATCTCGGGGCGCGCGTCGACGCGGGCGAAGGCGTAGCCGAAGGTGCCGAAGAGGTCGGTGAAGGCACGCGTCGTCGCCGCCACCGCCTCGGCGCGGAACAGGTCGCCGGGGCGGATCTTCACCAGCGTCTTGAACTCGTCCTCGCGGCCGAGGAAGTCGCCGTCGAGCGTGACCGAGGTCACCGTGTAGGGCTGCCCCTCGCGGATGTTGACGGTGATCGTGATGTCCTGCTTGTCGGGCGAGATCGTGACCTGGGTCGACTCGATCGCGAACTCGAGGTAGCCGCGGTTGAGGTAGTACGCCTTCAGGGTCTCGAGGTCGGCGTTGAGCTTGACGCGCGAATAGCGGTCGTTCTTCGTGTACCAGGTCAGCCAGCCGCCGGTGCGCAGGTCGAACAGGCCGCGCAGCGTGCTCTCGTCGAACGCCTTGTTGCCGACGATGCGGATCTCGCTGATGTGCGCGACTTCGCCCTCGGTCACGGTGAAGGTCACGTTGACGCGGTTGCGCTCGATCGGCGTGACGGTCGTCACGACCTCGACGCCGTACAGGCTGCGCGTCAGGTACTGGCTCTTGAGCTCCTGCTCGGCGCGGTCGGCGAGCGCCTTGTCGAACGGCAGGCCCTCGCCGATGCCGACCTCGCGCAGCGACTTCAGCAGCACGTCCTTGTCGAACTCCTTCAGGCCGACGAAGTCGACGTTCGCGATGATCGCCCGTTCGTCGACGATGACGACGACGACCTTGTCCTCGATCTCGATGCGGACGTCCTTGTACAGGCCGGTCGCGAACAGCGCGCGCAGCGCGGCGGCGCCCTTCTCGTCGTTGTAGGTGTCGCCGACGCGAAACGGCAGTGCGGCGAAGACGGCGCCGGCGTCCGAACGCTGCAGCCCTTCGACGCGGATGTCGGCGATCGTGAACGGCTCGACCGCCGACGCGCTGCCCAGGTGCAGCATCCCGGCAAGCAACAGCAACACGAGGCGGAGCCAGAGGGCTCCGGAGCGAACAGGGGAACTTCGCATGCGGGGAGCGTCAATGCAGGCCCAGCAGGCGGGCCACGTCGTTGTAGAGCGCGAGCGACATCATGAGCAAGAGAACCGCCACCCCGCCGCGCTGAAGCCGCTCGAGCCAGGCGACAGAGACAGGCCGCCCGGTCACAGCCTCGAAAAGATAATACATCAGGTGTCCGCCGTCGAGCATCGGCAGCGGCAGCAGGTTGAGCACGCCGAGGCTCACGCTGACGAGGGCGAGGAAGCCGAGGTAGTAGGCCAGGCCGAGCTGCGCCGACTGGCCCGCGTAGTCGGCGATCGTCAGCGGGCCGCTCAGGTTTCGAACCGACGCCTCGCCGATCAGCATGCGGCCGATCATGCGCAGCGTCAGCGCCGCCATCTCCCAGGTCTGCGTCAGGCCCTGTGTCAGGCCGTCGATCGGCCCGTAGCGCACGTTGACCATCTGCGGCGCGCCGCCGATGTAGGCGTCGATGCGGCCGATGCGCTGCCCGCCGTCGTCGACCACCGCCGGCAGGACGTCGAGGTCGAGGCGCTGGCCGCCGCGTTCGACCTGCCAGCGCATCGCTTCGGCCTTGCCATCGACTGCGTCGGCGCGAATCAACGCGCGCAGCTTGGAACTGTCGGTCACCGCGGCGCCATCGACGCTCAGCACGAGGTCGCCTTCGCGCAGGCCGGCGCGCGCCGCCGCGCCGTCGGGGCTGATCCGCCCCATCAACGGCGGGTTGAACGGTCCGGAGATGCCGACGCGCTGCATCAGCCCGGCGTCGATCTCGCCGACATCGTCGCGGTCGAGCGGCAGCACGACATCGCGCAGCCCGTGGCCCTGGCCGTCGCTCACGCGCAGGTGCAGCGGCTTGCGGTGCAGCGCGGCCTGCGTGATCGCCCAGCGCAGGTCGGTCATCGATCGCACGTCGTCCCACGCCTCGCCGTCGGCCGACTGCTGCTGCACCCAGTCGCCGGTGCGCAGGCCGGCGTGCTCGGCGATGCTCTCGGCCACCGGCGTGCCGAGCACCGCCTTCACTTCGTCGACGCCGATCCAGCTCGTCGCCGCGTACAGCAGCACGGCGAGCAGCAGGTTGGCGAGCGGCCCGGCGGCGACGATCGCGGTGCGCCGCGCGAGCGGCTGGCGGTTGAACGCGTGGGCAAGATCCTGCGGTGCGACCGGCGCCTCGCGCTCGTCGAGCATGCGCACGTAGCCGCCGAGCGGGATCGCGGAGACGACGAACTCGGTGCTTTCGGCCGTTCGCTGGCGGCGCCAGACGACACGCCCGAAGCCGATCGAGAAGCGCAGCACCTTGACGCCGCAGGCGACGGCGACGCGGTAGTGGCCGTACTCGTGGACGACGATCAGGATCGCGATCGTCACGACGAAGGCGAGCGCGGATTCGATGATCATGCGGCGGCCTCCGCGACGCAACGCGAAGCCGCGCGCCGCGCGCGCGCATCGAGCGCGAGCAACCCTTCGATCGACGCCGCGCTGCCGGGCTCGGGCGCCACCGCCGACAGTGTGTGCAGGTTGACGGCGTGGATCTGGTCGAACCTGATCGCGCCGTCGAGGAAGGCCGCGACCGCGACCTCGTTGGCGGCGTTGAGCACCGCGGTGCTGCCGGCCGGCGCGCGCAGGCTGTCCCAGCCGAGCTGCAGGCCGGGGAAGCGCGCAAGGTCGATCGCTTCGAAGCTCAGCTGCGACATCGCCTCGATGTCGAGCCGCGCGGCGCCGGACTCGATGCGCCGCGGATACGACAGGCCGACCGCGATCGGCACCCGCATGTCGGGCGTGCCGAGCTGGGCGAGCACCGAGCTGTCGCGGCACACGACCATCGAGTGGACGATGCTCTGCGGATGGATGACGACGCGGATCTGCTCGGGCGCGAGGCCGAACAGCCAATGCGCCTCGATCACCTCGAGCGCCTTGTTCATCATCGTCGC
>JBDHSE010000377.1:0-3097 GCA_039807955.1 Ideonella sp.
TCGGTCCAGCCGGTGAAGCGGTTCTCGAGATTCCAGGTCGATTCGCCGTGGCGGATCAGGACGAGCTTGTACATGGGTGTCGGGCCCGCGCGAGAGCGCAAAAAACGTCCGATTTTATAATCCGCGCTTCGCCACTCCAGCCCGCACCCGAGCGGACGCGTTCGTGAACTTCCTGAATTTCCTGCTCGCAGAGTGGTATCTGGTGCTCGTCGCCCTCGTCTCCGGCGGCCTGCTGTTCTGGCCGATGGTCAACCGCGGCACGTACGGCGGCAAGATCACCGTGAACGAGGCGGTGCGCCTGATCAATCGTGAGAAGGGCGTGCTGATCGATGTCAGCGAGCCCGCCGAGTTCGCCGCCGCGCACGCCGCCGGCTCGCGCAGCGTGCCGCTCGGCGCGATCGAGAAATCGACCAACCTGCCGAAGAACAAGGCTCTGCCGCTGGTCGTCGTCTGTCCGAGCGGAACGCGGGCGATGCGTGCGGCGGCGACGCTCAAGAAGCTCGGCTTCGAGAACGCGCGCGTGCTGGCCGGCGGCCTGGCGGCGTGGCGCGAGGCGAACCTGCCGCTCGAGAAATCGACCTGAGTCCGGGATGACGATGCAGCACGTGAAGATGTATACGACCGAGTACTGCCCGTATTGCGTGCAGGCCAAGAACCTGTTGCAGCGCCGCGGTGTCGAACAGATCGAGGAGATCCGGGTCGACCACGATCCGAAGCTGCGGATCGCGATGATGCAGCTGACCGGCCGGCGTACGGTGCCGCAGATCTTCATCGGTGCAACCCACGTCGGTGGCTGCGACGACCTGATCGAACTCGACCGGGCCGGAGAACTCGCCGCGTTGCTCGCCGCGGCTTGAGCGACCCGCGGTGCAGCGTCTAGGCCGCAGACACTGGGCGATAATCGCCGCACAGCCCGCACCACCCCCGGTTGCGGGCCTTCTTTTTCGAGAGTGAGAGATGCCATGGCCGACGAGACTTCGCAGACCCCCGTATTCCAGATCCAGCGCATGTACCTGAAGGACATGTCGCTCGAGCAGCCGAATTCGCCGCAGATCCTGCTCGAGCAGAAGCAGCCGCAGGTCGAAATCAACCTGCAGCTGGCGACGAACTCGGTTTCCGACGGCATCTACGAGGTCTGCGTGACGGCGACGGTGACGACCAAGGTGGCCGACAAGACCTTGTTCCTGATCGAGGCCAAGCAGGCCGGCATCTTCGAGATCCGCAATATCCCGCAGGAGCAGCTCGAGCCGATCGTCGGCATCGCCTGCCCGCAGATCGTCTACCCCTACCTGCGCGCGGTCGTCTCCGATATCTGCACCCGCGCCGGCTTCCCGCCGGTGCTGCTCGCCGAGGTCAATTTCCAGGCGATGTACGAGGCGCAGAAGCAGCAGGCAGCGGCGAACGGCAACGGCTCGACCTCGCCTTCGGGCATCATCACCTCGGCGTGAAGCGTGACGCCGGTGCCGGCGTCGCGCCGAAGGTGATTCGGCGCTGCGCGGCGCCCGGACCCGCGCGGTGAGAATCACCGTCTTCGGCGCGGGTGCCTGGGGTACGGCGCTCGCAGCGAGCATCGCGGCGCGCAACGACGCCCTGCTGTGGGCGCGCAGCGCGGCGCAGTGCGCGCAGTTGCGGGCCGAAGGCGCGAACCGCCGCTATCTCGACGGCGTCGCGCTGCCGGGCACACTCGGCATCACATCCGATTTCGATGCCGCGTTCGTGCATGCACGGGCCGGGCTCGCGATCATCGCGACCCCGGTCGCGGCACTCGCCGAGATGCTGCAGCGGATCGCCCGGGCGGGCGATGGCGCGCCGGGTGTGCTGTGGCTGTGCAAGGGGCTCGATCTGCCCGGCGCGCGCCTGCCGCACGAGGTGGCGGCGGCGGTCGCACCGGGCCTCAGGGTCGGCGTCGTCTCCGGGCCGAGCTTCGCGATCGAGGTCGCGCGCGGCCAGCCGTCGGCGCTCGTCGTCGCGAGCCGCGACGCCGCGTTGTGCGACGCCGCGGTCGCCGCACTGCACGGCGACGCCTTGCGCGTCTACACGTCGGACGACGCGATCGGCGTCGAGGTCGGCGGCGCGGTGAAGAACGTGATGGCGATTGCGACCGGCATCGCCGACGGCCTCGCGCTCGGCCTGAACGCGCGCGCCGCGCTGATCACGCGCGGGCTGGCCGAGATCACGCGCCTCGGGGTCGCGCTCGGCGCGCGCGCCGAGACCTTCATGGGCCTGTCGGGGCTCGGCGATCTCGTGCTGACCTGCACCGGCGACCTCTCGCGCAACCGCCAGGTCGGCCTGATGCTCGCGCGCGGCCTGCCGCTCGAAGCGATCCTCGAGCAACTCGGCCATGTCGCCGAAGGCGTGCTGTGCGCGCCCGCGGTCAACGAGCGCGCGTCGGCGCTTGGCGTCGAGATGCCGATCACCGAGGCCGTCGTCCAGGTGCTCGACGGCCGCATGACGCCGGTCCAGGCGCTCGCGCAACTGATGGGCCGCAGTGCGCGCGCCGAGGGCTGATCGCGCCAACCGTCCCGCTCGCAACAACTTTCCATTCCGAATCGAGGAGATCTGTCATGGACCGTCGTCATGTACTCACCGGCTTCGCCGCCGCCGCCGCATCGATCGCGCTGCCCGCTTCGGCGCAGGCCTGGCCTTCGCGGCCGATCAAGCTGATCGTGCCGTTTCCGGCCGGCAGCTCGCCCGACATCATCGCGCGCGTGATCGGCGAGCCGCTGGGCATCGCGCTCGGGCAGACGGTCGTGATCGACAACCGGCCGGGTGCCGGCGGCAACATCGGCACCGGTGCCGCGGCGCGCGCCGAGCCCGACGGCTACACCTTCCTGTTCACGATCCAGGGCCCGCTCGTCACCGCGCCGCTGCTGACGAAGCAGCTCGGCTACGACCCGGCGAAGGATCTGGCGCCGGTGACGCTGGTCGCGACCTCGCCCAACGTGCTCGTCGTCGACCCCAAGCTCGGCGCGAAGACGGTCGAGGAGTTCGTCCGCATCGCGCGCGCGAAGCCGGGCGAGCTGAACTACGGCAGCGTCGGCAAGGGCAGTGCGTCGCACCTCGCGATGGAGCTTTTCAAGGCCCGCGCCAAGATCGA
>JBDHSE010000378.1:0-3094 GCA_039807955.1 Ideonella sp.
ACGCTCGCGCGCGCATCGGCGCTCGGGCTGCGGGCGCAGGACGCGCTCGACCGCAACGACGCCTACGACTTCTTCGCGCTGCTCGGCGACCTCGTCACGACCGGCCCGACGTTCACGAACGTGAACGACTTCCGGGCGCTGCTCGTGCACTGACGACGCACGACCCGCGCCGGCAACGACGGGGAGCACAAGCCGCGTATGCGCGGCGCACGGCGGCCGCGTTGACGCACCGCAGCCAACACGACCGCACCGGCGGTGCACGGCTTTCGCTTTTGATCTGGCGCAACACGACACCGGACCCGGCAAGCCAAAGTCCGCCGGATCGACGGCCCTCACGCTCAGCGTGAACGAAACGGACGCCCGCTTGCCATGAATTCAGGCACTCCCGAGATCGTCATCGCGCGCGCCCCGCGCATCCCGCACGCGCGGGGCGCGGCGCGGGCGGCAGCGGCATCCTCCGCGGTGCGCTGGGCCGATGTGCTGGGGCTGAACTCGGCGCCGCGCGCCGATATCGAGGCGCTGGACGCGATCGCCGAGCGGCGCAGCCTCGGCGCCGGGCAGACGGTGTTCGCGCGCGGCGAACCGTCGCGCGCGCTCGTCGTGCTGATCAGCGGCGATGTCGCGATGGGCGTCGTCCCGCCGCGCGGCGCGATGCGCACCGAACGCCTCGTGCACGGCCCGGCCTGGCTCGACGCCAGCTCGGCTTGGCTCGACGGCAAGCATGTGCTCGACGCTGTCGCGCTGACGCCGGTGCGCGTCGCCGAACTGGCGCGCGACGCGCTGCAGCAACTGCTCGACCAGCGGCCGCAGCTCGCGCAGTGCCTGCTCGTGAGCCTGGCGCGCGAGGTGCACCGCCTGACGGTGCACACCCACGAGCTGATGCACAAGGACGCGCCGGCGCGGCTTGCGAGCTGGCTGTGCGCGCGCCAGCTGCCGGCCGGTCCGGAGCCGAATCGTGGCGTCGTCCAGCTCGCCGAGCGCAAGAGCGACATCGCTTCGCAGCTCGGCATGACGCCGGAGACGATGTCGCGCCTGATGCGCACGCTGTCCGACAAGGGCGTGATCGAGGTCGAGGGCTACACCGTGCGTGTTCTCGACCTGAGGGCGCTGCGCCGCACCGCCGGCGGCTGATACCAAACCGCGTTCAATGGATTGGATAGGCTCCCTCTCCCACTTGTGGGAGAGGGTTGGGGTGAGGGCGATGCGGGCCGCGCCCACCCTCACCCCAGCCCTCTCCCGCCCTGCGGGAGAGGGGGCAGGACAGGCCACCGCGCTCCTGGACGGTTGAACGCGAACCGGTATGAGGCGGCGCTGAGCGCGCCGCCAGTGTCCGTGCCGGCGCGGTCAGCGCCGCGCCGCCGCCTGCAGCAGTTGGGCGACGGCGGCGAGCGCGAGCACTTCGGGCGCTTTGCCTTCGATCCCCTCGACGCCGATCGGGCACGTCAGGCGCGCGATCGCTTCGCCCGCGACGCCGTGGCGCTCGAATCGACGAACGAAACGCGCGCGCTTCGTCTTCGAGCCGATGAGGCCGAGAAAGCCGAAGTCGCCGCGCCGCAGGATCGCCTCGCTGATCCGCAGGTCGAGCGCATGGTCGTGCGTCAGCACGAGGTAGAACGCGCCCGGCGGCGCGCGATGCACTTCGTCTTCGACGGTCTCGACGCAGACCTTGCGGATGTGCGCCGGCCAGGGTGTGCCGAGCGTCGATCGAGCCGCAAACTCGTCGGCGCGCTCGTCGATCCAGTCCACGCTCGCGTCGAGCGTCGCGAGCAAGGTCGCGATCGCACGGCCGACGTGGCCGGCGCCGTAAAGCTGCAGGTGAAAGAGCGGCGCCGCCTCGTTCCAGCGTTCGAGCTGCCCGGCGTCGAGCGGCGTGAAGCCGAGCGTCACCGCGCCGCCGCAGCACTGGCCGAGCGCAGGGCCGAGCGCGAAGTCGACGCTGCGCGTCGCGGCCCGCAGGGCGGGCGGCGTCTCGCGCAGCATCGAGCGCGCCGTCGCGATCGCCGCGAGTTCGAGCTGGCCGCCGCCTATCGTGCCGAATGCATCTCCGCGCGTGACGAGCATCCTCGTGCCGCACTCGCGCGGCGCCGAGCCGCGTGCGCGCGCGACCTCGACGACGATCGCCTCCTCGGCGGCGGCGAGCGCCGCCTGCGCCGCGATCCGCGTGTCGCGGTCCACGCTTCTATGCGCCAGCCCGCACCGCGCTGATCGCGCGCAGGATCGCCTCGGCGGTCGCCGGTGCCGAAAGCGGCGGGTCGATGCGATGGTGGCCTACGGCCGAGATCGCGTCGCGGATCGCGTAGAAGACCGAGAACGGCAGCAAGAGCGGCGGCTCGCCGACCGCCTTGCTGCGGTGGATGCTGTCCTCGGTGTTCGCGCCGTCGAAGAGCCGCACGTTGAAGACGGGAGGGCAGTCGTTGGCGGTCGGGATCTTGTAGGTGCTCGGCGCGTGCGTCGTCAAGAGGCCCGTCTTCGGATGCCAGACGAGTTCTTCCATCGTCAGCCAGCCCATGCCCTGGATGAACGCGCCTTCGATCTGGCCGATGTCGATTGCCGGGTTCAGCGACTGGCCGACGTCGTGCAGCAGGTCGGCGCGCAGCAGCTTGCACTCGCCGGTCAAGGTGTCGATCACGACCTCGCTCACCGCCGCGCCGTAGGCGAAGTAGTAGAAGGGGTGGCCCTTGAGCGTCTCGCGGTCCCAGCTCAGCCCGGGCGTTGCATAAAAGCCGTCCGACCAGAGCTGGACGCAGTCGATGTAGGCCTGCGCGACGACGGCCGAGAACGGCAGGCTGTGGCCGTTCACCTCGACCTTGTCGTTCGCGAAGCGCACCGCGGACGCGTCGCCGCCGTGATGCGCCGCGGCGCAGGCGGCGAGCCGCTCGCGGATCTGGCGCGCCGCGTCCTGCGCCGCCTTGCCGTTCAGGTCGCTGCCGGTCGAGGCCGCCGTCGCCGAGGTGTTGGCGACCTTCTGGGTGTCGGTGGCCGTGACGCGCACATGCTCGAAGCCGACGCCCAACTCATGCGCGACGACCTGCGCGACCTTGGTGTTCAGCCCCTGGCCCATCTCGGTGCCGCCGTGGTTGACGAGGATCGAGCC
>JBDHSE010000379.1:0-3093 GCA_039807955.1 Ideonella sp.
GGTGACGAGGACGATGCCGTGCGGCTGATGGATCAGCTTGTCGAAGCGCGCGAGCGTCTCGCCGCTCATGCCCAGGCCTTCGAGCGTGAACTTCGACTCCGCCTTGTCGAGCAGGCGCAAGACGGCGCGTTCGCCGTGCGCGCTCGGCAAGGTCGAGACGCGCACGTCGACCGCGCGGCCGCCGATGCGCAGCGAGATGCGGCCGTCCTGCGGCAGGCGCTTCTCGGAGATGTCGAGCTCGGCCATGATCTTCAGGCGGCTGATGAGCGCGGCGTGCAGCGCCTTGTTCGGCTGCACCACCTCGCGCAGCGTGCCGTCGACGCGAAAGCGCACCGCGCTCGAACGCTCGTAGGGCTCGATGTGGATGTCGCTTGCGCCGTCCTTCGCCGCCTGCGTCAGCAGGGCGTTCAACATGCGGATGATCGGCGCGTCGCTGCCGGCTTCGAGCAGGTCCTCGACGGCGGGCAGCTCCTGCATCATGCGCGACAGGTCGACCTTGCTCTCGACCTCGCCGATCACCGTCGCCGCGCTCGATTCGCCGCCGGCGTACGCCGCGGCGATGCGCTGCGCGAGCGTCGATTGCGCCTCGTGCTCCATGACGTCGACGGCGTACAGGCGCAGCACCTCGGAGAGCGCCGCGAGCGAAGCGCCCTCCGGCGCCGACAGCACGAGCTGCTCGCCGTCGTCCTCGAGCAGCAGCGTGTGCGCCTTCGCGAAGGCGTACGGCAGGGGGTGGCGGGCGCTCATCGCGAACGGTCCGGCGCCGTCAGGGCATCATCAGTTGCTGCGGGCCGACCGGGCCGCGGGCCGAAGGCGGCGGCGCGCTCGGTGTGGCCGGCGCCGGCGCCGACGCCGCGCCGCGCGCCGACTCGAGCGACAGCGGCGCCGGCACGTTGCCGCCCTTGAACGGCGAGCCCGGTTCGGGCGCGGGCAGCGGTGCCGTGACCGGCGCTTCGTTGATCGGCTGCACGACGCTCTGGCGCGGCTGGCCGGCGGTCTGCTGCGTCGCGCGCATCAGGTCGTAGCGGTCCATCGTCAGCCGGTTCGAGTCGTCCTGGTTGCGGATCACCATCGGCCGCAGGAAGACCATCAGGTTGCTCTTCGTGCGGGTGCGGCTGTCGGTGCGGAACAGCGGCCCGAGGACCGGCAGGTCGCCGAGGAAGGGCACCTGGTTGACGCTGCCGCCGTACTCGTCCTTCAGCAGCCCGCCGAGCACCATGATCTGGCCGTCGTCGACGACGACCGTCGTCTCGATCGCGCTCTTGTCGGTCGTGAGGCCCTGCGGCGAGTTGCGGCTCGACGGCACGACGGTCGAGTTCTCCTGGTAGATCACGAGCCGGATCGTGCCGCCCTCGCCGATCTGCGGCTTGATGCGCAGCGTGAGGCCGACGTCCTTGCGCTCGATCGTCTGGAACGGGTTGATCGCGCCGTTGCCGCCGGTGTTCGAATACGAGCCGGTGAGGAACGGCACGTTCTGGCCGACGACGATCTTGGCCTCCTCGTTGTCGAGCGAGACCATGTTCGGCGTCGCGAGCACGTTGGCGTCGGTCTTCGTCTCGAGGAAGCGGGCGAGCATGCCGATGTTCCAGAACTCGCCGATCTTGCGCAGGATGCCGATGTTCAGGCCGGGCGGAACGGCGAGCGCGGCGAGCGCGGTCGTGCCCTGGTTGGCGGCGGCGGTGAGGTTCACGATGTTGCCGGGCCCGGAGTAGTTCGTTCCGCCGGCGACGCGCGTGTTGCTGTCCGAGTTGCCGCTGATGCCCTGCCACTGAATGCCGATGTCGGCCATCTTCTCGGCGTCGACCTTCACGATCAGCGACTCGATGTAGACCTGCGCGCGGCGCGAATCGAGCTTGTCGATGACGTTGCGCAGCTGCCGATAAAGCGGCTCGCTGGCGGTGATGATGAGCGAGTTGGTCGCCGGGTCGGCCTGGATGAAGCCGCCGGTCGAGGGCTCGGCCGATTCGGCCACCGGCGTCGTCGCCGGCGTCGCGCCGCCGCCGGCCTGGATGCCGCCCGGCGCATTCGCCGCGCGCGACACCGGCAGCGGCGTGGCCGACGACCCGCCGCCCGAGCCCTGATTGCTGAACGCGGCGCGCAGCACGGCGGCGAGCTTCACCGCGTCGGCGTTCTTCAGGTAGACGACCCAGATGTTGCCCATGCCGTTGTTCGTGACCGTCGGCAGGTCGAGCTTGGCGACGAGCGAACGGATCAGCGCCAGGCGCGCCGGGTTCGGCGCGCGCACGACGAGCGAGTTGCTGCGCGGATCGACCATGATCAGCGGCGTGCCGGTGCCTTGCGGCACGCCCGGCGCGGCGCTCGTCGCGGCCAGGCGCTGGACGATGACGGCCAAGTCGGCGGCGACGGCGTGCTGCAGCGGGATGACCTCGACATCACTGCCGGCGACGTCCATCGCGGCGATGATCTTCGCGATGCGCTGCAGGTTGTCGGCGTAGTCGGTGATGACGAGCGAATTGCTGCTGACGTTCGCGTTGATCGTGTTGTTCGGGCTGATCAGCGGGCGCAGCACGGCGACGAGGCTGTTCGCGTTCTCGTAGTTGAGGTGGAAGATCTGCGTCAGCACCTGGTCGCCCTGGCGCGGCGTGGACTCGACGGCGACGGTGCCGGTCTGCAGCTTGGCGTCGGCCTCGGGGACGACCTTGAACATGCCGCCGACCTCGACCACCGTGAAGCCGAGGCCGCGCAGCGCGGCGAGGTAGTTCAGGTAGACCTCGCGCGGCGTCAGCGGCTGGTCGCTGTAGAGCGTGAGGTTGCCGCGCACGCGCGGGTCGACGATGAACTGCTTCTTCAGGATCGCGCCGACGGCGCGCGTCACGCCTTCGATGTCGGCGTTGACGAAGTTGAGCGTCACCGGCTCGCCCTGGAAGCGGTTCTTCGCCGGCTGCGCCGCAGCCGGTGCCGGGTTCGGCGTCTGGGCCTGCACGGCCGGGCCGGCCGCGAGCGACAGGCACAGCAGCGCGACGGCCAGCCGCGGCGGCCGCGCGGGCACGGGGGCAATGCGCTCGGTCATGTTCATCCGATCGAAATGACGGACCGCGCGCCGTCGCGCCGTCCGATGATGTTGAGCAGGTT
>JBDHSE010000380.1:0-3088 GCA_039807955.1 Ideonella sp.
GTCGGGGAACAGCACCTCGGTGAAACCGAACTGCGTCAGGTCGCGCATGCGCGTCGGGTAAAGGCGGCCGATCAGGTGGTCGCATTCGTGCTGCACGACGCGCGCGTGAAAGCCGTCGGCCTCGCGTTCGATCGGCTTGCCCGAAGGGTCGAAGCCGGTGTAGCGGATGCGCGCGAAGCGCGGCACCTGGCCGCGCAGGCCGGGCACCGACAGGCACCCTTCCCAGCCGAGTTCCTCTTCGCTGCCGATCGGCTCGACGCGCGGGTTGACGAGGACGGTGCGCGGCACGGCCGGCGCGTCGGGATAGCGGTCGTTGTGCGCGAAGCCGAAGATCACGAGCTGCAGGTCGACGCCGATCTGCGGTGCGGCAAGCCCGGCGCCGTGCGCCGCCTCCATCGTGTCGAACATGTCGGCGACGAGCGCGTGCAGTTCGCGCGTGTCGAAGCGCTCGACCGGCGGCGCGACGCGCAGCAGCCGCGGGTCGCCCATTTTCAGAATCTCGCGCACCGCCATCGTCCGTTCCTTTCGTTTCCCCGCGCCTGGATGTCTATGCGCCCGGCCCGCCGCCGAGCAGCGCGAGCAGTTCCGCTTCGCCGATGACGCGCACGCCGAGCGCCTGCGCCTTCTCGAGCTTGCTGCCCGCGTCTTCGCCGGCGACGACGACGCTCGTCTTCTTCGACACCGACCCCGCCACCTTGGCGCCGGCGGCCTCGATCATCGCCTTCGCCGCGTCGCGCGTCAGCGTCGGCAGCGTGCCGGTCAGCACGAAGGTCTGGCCGGCGAGCGGCTGCGGCGCCGCCTGCGCCGCGCCCTCGTCCCAGGCGATGCCGCAGGCGCGCAGTTGCGCGATCACCTCGCGGTTGTGCGGCTGCTCGAAGAAGCCGCGGATGCTCTGGGCGACGATCGGCCCGACGTCGGGTACTTCGAGGAGCTGTTCGATTCCTGCGTCCATCACGCGCTCGAGGCTGCCGAAGTGGCGTGCCAGGTCCTTCGCCGTCGCCTCGCCGACCTGGCGGATGCCGAGCGCGTAGAGGAAGCGCGCGAGCGTTGTGTGCTTGCTCTTCTCGAGCGCGGCGGCGATGTTCTGCGCACTCTTGTCGGCCATGCGGTCGAGCGCGGCAAGCTGCGCCACGTCGAGCCTGTAGAGATCCGGCAGGGCATGGACCAGGCCGCCGTCGACGAGCTGATCGACGAGCTTGTCGCCCAGCCCCTCGATGTCCATCGCGCGCCGCCCGGCGAAGTGCAGCATCGCCTGCTTGCGCTGCGCCGGGCAGTACAGCCCGCCGCTGCAACGGTGGTCGACGCTGCCCTTCTCGCGCACGACGCGGCTGGCGCAGACCGGGCATTCGCGCGGCATGCGAAAGTTCGGGACGTAGGTGGCGCGCTTGCCGGGAACGCGGCCGACGACCTCAGGGATGACGTCGCCCGCGCGGCGCACGATCACCGTGTCGCCGACGCGAACGCCCTTCCTGCGCAGCTCGAAGAGGTTGTGCAGCGTCGCGTTCGAGACCGTCGTGCCGCCGACGAAGACCGGCTCGAGCTTGGCGACCGGCGTCAGCTTGCCGGTGCGGCCGACCTGGATCTCGATCGCGTTGAGCCGCGTCATCTGCTCCTGCGCCGGGTACTTGTGGGCGACCGCCCAGCGCGGCTCGCGGGTGACGAAGCCCAAGCGTTCCTGCAGCGCGATCGAATCGACCTTGTAGACGACGCCGTCGATGTCGAACGGCAGCGCATCGCGCTTCGCGCCGATCGCGGCGTGGAACGCGACGAGGCCCGGCGCGCCTTGGACTACGGCGCGCTCGGCGCAGACCGGCACGCCGAACGCGGCGATCGCATCGAGCGTCGCGCTGTGCGTCGCCGGCTGCGCCCAGCCGGCGAACTCGCCGACGCCGTAGGCGAAGAAGCTCAGCGGCCGCTGCGCGGCGATCGCCGGGTCGAGCTGGCGCACCGCGCCGGCGGCGGCGTTGCGCGGGTTGACGAAGGTCTTCTCGCCCTTCTCGCGCTGGCGCTCGTTCATGCGCTCGAAGTCGTCGCGCCGCATGTAGACCTCGCCGCGGATCTCGACGAGCGGCGGCGCCTTGCCCGCGAGCCGCAGCGGGATCGCGCCGCCCTCGCCGCGGCGGCCGCGCACGGTGCGGATGTTCTGCGTCACGTCCTCGCCGGTCTCGCCGTCGCCGCGCGTCGCCGCCTGCACGAGCACGCCGTTCTCGTAGCGCAGGCTGATCGCGAGGCCGTCGAACTTCAGCTCGGCCTCGTACTCGACGGCCGGCGCGTCGGCGGCGAGTTCGAGCTCGCGCCGCACGCGGGCGTCGAACGCGACGGCGCCGGCCGGTGTGGTGTCGGTCTCGGTGCGGATCGACAGCATCGGCAGCGCGTGATGCACCGGCGCGAAGCCATCGAGCACGCGGCCGATGACGCGCTGCGTCGGCGAATCGGGCGTGAGCAACTCGGGGTGCGCAGCCTCGATCGCCTGCAGTTCCTGGAACAGCCGGTCGTACTCGGCATCCGGTATCTCCGGCGCGTCGAGGACGTAGTAGCACTCGGCGTGATGGCGCAGCAGTTCACGCAGTTGCGCGGCGCGCTTGGCCGCATCCGCGGGCGGGCTGTCGGCTGCGGTCGCGGCGGGTTCGGCCTTCATGTGCGACATTGTCCGCCAGCGCCGCAACGTCACCTGGCGGGCGAGCGGACATCAGGAGAGCGAACGATGACTTTCGACTACGACCTCGTCACCCTCGGCGCCGGATCGGGCGGTGTCGCCGCGTCGCGCCGCGCCGCCGCGCTCGGCGCGAAGGTCGCGATCGTCGAGGGCAGCCGCGTCGGCGGCACCTGCGTCATCCGCGGCTGCGTGCCGAAGAAGCTGATGATGTACGCCGCGCAGTACGCCGACGCGCTGCGCGAAGCCCCCGGCTACGGCTGGTCGCTCGCCGACGCGCGCTTCGAGATGCCGCGCTGGGCCGAGGCCAAGGCGGCCGAGACGGCGCGGCTCGAAGGCGTCTACCGCCAACTGCTGTCCGGCAGCGGCGTCGAGCTGATCGAGGGCTGGGCGCGCGTCGCCGGGCCGAACCGGGTCGCGGTCGGCGACCGGCTG
>JBDHSE010000381.1:0-3088 GCA_039807955.1 Ideonella sp.
GCCGCGCTGCACGGACTCGGGGTGCTTAGCTCAGCTGGTAGAGCGGCGCCCTTACAAGGCGTAGGTCGGGGGTTCGAGCCCCTCAGCACCCACCACCGAGAGCGGCGCGCACGCGCCGGCTGACAAGGGCATGCGGCTTCGCGTGCTGCGCCTGTCGATGCGCGCGGCGATCGGCTGCACGGCGCCGGGCCGGATGGCCGGCGCGCCGCGCGGCAGCGGCACGGGTCGCGGCGGGTAGAATTCCAGCGGCGCAAGAGTCGGCCCACAGAAGGCGAACCTCGGTTCGCCTTCGTCGCGTCTGGTCTTGCATCGCACGTTCCCACTCCCGGCCACCAAGGACTCAGGGCATCCGATGTTCGATTTCATCCGCAAGCACATGCGGGCGATGCAGTTCATGCTCGTCGTGCTCATCGTGCCGTCGTTCGCCTTCTTCGGCATCGAGGGCTACACGCGGCTGTCCGAAGGCGGCCGCATGACGGTGGCCGAGGTCGCCGGCCAGGACATCACGCAAAGCGAGCTCGAGGCGGCGCACCGCCAGCAGATCGAACGCATGCGCCGCGAGATGCCGACGCTTGACGTGAAGCTGCTCGACACGCCCGAGATGCGCCAGCGCACGCTCGATGAACTCGTGCGGGAGCGCGTCATGCTCGTCGCCGCCGACAAGGAACACCTCGCGCCGACCGACGAGCGGCTGCGGCGCATCTTCGTCAACGATCCGCAGTTCGCGTTCCTGCGCAACCCCGACGGCAGCGTCAACAAGGACGTGCTGGCGCAGCAGGGCATGACGTCCGAGCAGTTCGCGCAGCGCCTGGCGCAGGACATCGCGCGCCGCCAGGTGCTGCTCGGCATCGGCGGCACGGTCTTTCCGGCGCCGTCGGACAGCGCGGCGGCGCTCGACGCGCTGCTGCAGCAGCGCGAAGTCCAGGTGCTGCGGTTCGACACCAAGGACTTCCTCGGCAAGGCCGAGCCGACCGAGGCGCAGCTCGAGGCCTTCTACAAGGATCCGAAGCACGCCGCCCGCTTCACCGCGCCCGAGCAGGCCGACATCGAGTACGTCGTGCTCGACCTCGATGCGCTGAAGGCCGACGTCACCGTCTCGGACGAAGACCTGCGCAAGTACTACAACGAGAACATCGCCCGCTACTCGACGCCCGAGGAACGCCGCGCGAGCCACATCCTGATCAATGCGCCGAAGGACGCGCCGGCCGACGTTCGCGCCAAGGCCAAGGCCAAGGCCGAGGCGCTGCTCGCGCAGGTCAAGGCGAACCCCGATTCGTTCGCCGAACTGGCGAAGAAGAACTCCGACGACCCGGGCTCGGCCGCGCGCGGCGGCGACCTCGACTACTTCTCGCGCGGCGCGATGGTCAAGCCGTTCGAGGACGCGGCGTTCGCGTTGAAGCCGGGCGAGGTCAGCGGCGTCGTCGAATCCGACTTCGGCTATCACATCATCAAGCTGACGGGAGTGCGCGGCGGCGAGAAGCGCAGCTTCGAGTCGGTCCGCCCCGAACTGGAGAACGAAGTCAAGACCCAGCTCGCGCAGCGCAGGTTCACCGAGATCGCGTCCGACTTCAGCAACATGGTCTACGAACAGCCCGACAGCCTGCAGCCGGTCGTCGACAAGTTCAAGCTCGAGCTGCACCACGCGAAGGGCGTCACGCGCACGCCCGCGCCGGGGGCGAGCGGGCCGCTTGCGTCGCCGAAGTTCCTGGAGCAGATCTTCGGCAGCGAGGCGCTGCGCAACAAGCGCAACACCGAAGCGGTCGAGACCGGGCCGAATCAACTCGTCGCCGGCCGCGTTGTCAGCCACTCGCCGGCGCACCTGCGGCCGTTTGCCGAGGTCAAGCCCGAGGTGCTCGCCGCGGTGAAGACCGAGATCGCCGCCGCCGACGCGCGCAAGGCGGGCGAGGCCAAGCTCGCGAGCCTGAAGCAGTCCGCCGACGCGAAGCTCGACGTGCAGGCGCTGACGATCTCCCGGGCGCAGCGCCACGATCTGCCGGCCGCGCTCGTCGATGCGGTGCTGCGCGCCGACGCGACGAAACTGCCGTCGATCGTCGGCGTCGACCTCGGCAGCGACGGCTACGCGATCGCGAAGATCGACAAGGTGCTCGGCCGCGAACCCGACGGCGCGGATTCGAAGCAACTCGCGGCCGCCTACGCCCAGGCCTGGGCCGGCGCCGAGATGGCGGCTTACTACGACGCGTTGAAGGCCCGCTTCAAGGTGAGAATCGAGCCAGCGAAACCGGCTGCCACCGACGCCGCGGCAACACTGCCGGCCGCGGAGAAGTAGGGTGGTCGCGCGGCGCGCGGCGGCCCGGCGCAATACACCGCAAACGCGGTCTCGCCGCGGCCCTCGCGTATACTGACACGCTCTGCGGTGGCTGTAGCTCAGTTGGTAGAGTCCAGGATTGTGATTCCTGTTGTCGTGGGTTCGAGCCCCATCAGCCACCCCACCGGACAAGGTTTCGAACGCCCCCTCGGGGGCGTTGTCGCATGCTGCCTGCGGCTTCGCGGCTGGCTTCAGGCTCCGATCGACAGGGCCGGGATCCGCACCCGGCAGCGGATGCCGCGCGGCTTTGCCTCGCGCCATTCGACGTCGCCGCCGAGCTGCTTGACGCGCTTGCGCACGCCGCCCAGGCCGAGGCCGTGGGTCCAACGCTCGGGCTCGCGGCCCTGACCGTCGTCGGCGACTTCGAGCTCGAGGCGGTCGTCATCGAGCCGCAGCGAGAGCGCGACCCGGGTCGCGCCGGCGTGGGCGATCGTGTTGCTGACGAGCTCGCGCATGATGCGGGTCAGCGCCGACCACTGGACGACATTGAGCGAGACGTCGCGCCCGGCGTCGAAGCGCCAGTCCAGATCGATGCCGGCCGCCGTCAGGCGATGCGTCAGGTCGGCCTTCCACTCGGCGGCGGCATGGCTGAGGCGGCGGTCGCCTTCGGCCAGGCCGCGCGTCAGCGTCTTCAGGTCCTTCAGCGTGTGGCGCAGGTACTCCTCCATCTCCGGCGACTCGGCCTTGTACATCAGCGTCAGCAGCCGTGCGCCGATGTCGTCGTGCAGGTCCTGCGCGATGCGCGCGCGCTCCTCGCTGCGG
>JBDHSE010000382.1:0-3077 GCA_039807955.1 Ideonella sp.
GTCCGGCTTCTTGCCGCCGAGCGCCCACAGCGTCGCGCCGCCGATGATCGAGTTCTGCGGCGCGCCCTTGATCTCGGCGTCGTACGGCAGGAAGTTCACCGAGAACGCGAACTTCGCGTTCTTGCGGATGTTGGCCTGCGCGCCCGAGCTCGACGTGAGCATCGCGCACTCGCCGCTGTAGAACTTGGCCTCGGCCTCGTTCTTGCGCCCGGCATAGGTGAGCCAGCCGTTCTTCGTGTAGTCGACGAGGCGCTGGATGTGCTTCACGTGCAGCGGCGAGTTGAAGACGAACTGCGTGCCGAGGCCGCCGATGCCGTTTTCCAGCGTGCCGATCGGCAGGTTGTGCCAGGCGCTGTAGTTCTCGACGTGAACCCAGCTCGGCCAGCCCGTCGTGTAGACGCACTCCTGGCCGCTGGCCTTGAGCTTGCCGGCGACGGCGCTGAACTCCTGCCACGTCTTGGGCGTCTTCTCGGGGTCGAGCCCGGCCTTCTTGAAGGCGTCCTTGTTGATGTAGAAGACCGGCGTCGACGAGTTGAACGGCAGCGACAGCATGTTGCCGTGCCGGTCCGAGTAGTACAGCGCGACGGCGCTGATGTAGCTCTTCGGGTCGAACTTCATCCCCGATTCCTTCATCAGCTGATAGACCGGCTTGATCGCGCCCTTGGCCGACATCATCGTCGCGGTGCCGACTTCGAACACCTGCACGATGTTGGGCGCCTTGCCGGCGCGGTAGGCGGCGATCGCCGCCGTCATCGACTCGGGGTACGAACCCTTGTAGACGGGGACGATCTTGTAGTCTTTCTGGCTTGCGTTGAAGCCTTCGGCGAACTCGTTGACGCGATCGCCGAGCGCGCCCGTCATCGAGTGCCACCAGGTGATCTCGGTCTGCGCGCGGGCGGGCAGGGCGGCAAGCGCGGCAACGGTCAGCGCGGCGAGGGCAATGGGTTTGAGCGTCATGGGTTCTCCAGGTTCGAACGGTCGGGTGCGAAGCGCAGCGCGATTGTGCGCAAATGCAGCAACCTCGTTTCTCTCATTGAGCGCCGCCGCACGGCAAGCGGGATAACCCGCTCGCCAACCGGCACGCGACAAGGCAGGCATGTTGCGCTGCGGTAGCATCCAGCCCCCGCCATGAACGCACCGCTTCCGATCGCGCCGCATGCGGCGAACGCCGCCCCGCGGCTGCGCGAGATCCCGTACAACTACACCTCGTTCTCGGACCGCGAGATCGTCATCCGCCTGCTCGGCGCGGCGGTGTGGGACCGGCTGAACTGGCTGCGCAACGAGCGCGAGACGGGCCGCTCGGCGCGCATGCTCTACGAGGTGCTGGGCGACATCTGGGCCGTCCAGCGCAACCCGTACCTGCAGGACGATCTGCTCGATAACCCGCGCCGCCGCGCTGCGCTCGTCGAGGCGCTGCACCACCGGCTGCGCGAAGTGAACGCGCGCCGCCGCCCGGAGCAGGACGCGGCGCGCGACGCGGCGGTCGGCGAACTGCTCGCCGCCGCGAACCGTGCGGTGGCCGATTTCGAGCGCGGCTTCGACGAACTCGCCGGCCTGCGCCGGCGCGCCGCGCGCCTGCTGCGGCGCGCGACGGCGGCCGACAACATCAAGTTCGACGCCCTGTCGCGCGTCTCGCACGTGACGGACGCGACCGACTGGCGCGTCGAGTATCCGTTCGTCGTCCTCACGCCCGATACCGAGGCCGAGATGGCGGCCGTCGTCGCCGCCTGCATCGAACTCGGCCTCACGATCATCCCGCGCGGCGGCGGCACCGGCTACACCGGCGGCGCGGTGCCGCTCACGCCGCAAAGCGCCGTCATCAACACCGAGAAACTCGACGCGCTGGGCGAGGTCGAGCATGTCGCGCTGCCGGGCGTCGAGGGCAAGGTGGCCACGGTCTGGAGCGAGGCCGGCGTCGTCACCCAGCGCGTCGCCGAAGCAGCCGAGCGCGCCGGCTTCGTCTTCGCCGTCGATCCGACCTCGGCCGACGCGTCGTGCGTCGGCGGCAACGTCGCGATGAATGCCGGCGGCAAGAAGGCGGTGCTGTGGGGCACTGCGCTCGACAACCTCGCGTCGTGGCGGATGGTGACGCCGGACGCGAAGTGGCTCGAGGTCGCTCGCCTGAATCACAACCTCGGCAAGATCCACGATGTCGAGGTCGCGAGTTTCGAGCTGCGCCACTTCGAGGCGAACGGCCGTGGCGTCGTCGACTGGTCGCGCCCGGCGCGTACCGAGCGCCTGGACATCCCCGGCCGCAGCTTTCGCAAGGAGGGCCTCGGCAAGGACGTGACCGACAAGTTCCTCGCCGGCCTGCCGGGCATCCAGAAGGAAGGCTGCGACGGCCTGATCACGAGCGCGCGCTGGGTCGTGCACCGCATGCCGCAGCAGGTGCGCACCGTCTGCCTCGAATTCTTCGGCAATGCGAAGGACGCCGTGCCGTCTATCGTCGAGATCAAGGACTACATGTTTTCGCTCGCGCGCAGCGGCACGAATACCGAACGCGGCGCGCAGCCGGTGCTGCTCGCCGGGCTCGAACACCTCGACGACCGCTATCTGAAGGCGGTCGGCTATGCGACCAAGAGCAAGCGCGGCGGCCTGCCGAAGATGGTGCTGATCGGCGATATCGTCGGCGACGATGCCGATGCCGTCGCGCGCGCGGCGAGCGAAGTCGTGCGCATCGCCAATTCGCGCAGCGGCGAAGGCTTTACCGCGGTGAGCGCCGAAGCGCGCAAGAAATTCTGGCTCGACCGCAAGCGCACCGCCGCGATCAGCAAGCACACCAACGCCTTCAAGATCAACGAGGATGTCGTCATCCCGCTGCCGCGGATGGGCGAGTACACCGAGGGCATCGAGCGCATCAATATCGAGCTGAGTCTGCGCAACAAGATCGCGCTGGCCGACGCGCTCGAAGCCTTCTTCGCCACCGGCAACCTGCCGCTGGGCAAGGCCGACGACAGCGGCGAGATCGTCTCCGCCGGGCTGCTCGAGGAACGCGTGCAGCAGGCGCTCGAACTCGTGAAGGGCGTCCGCGGGCAATGGCGGCACTGGCTCGCCCACCTCGACGCGACCGACCCGGC
>JBDHSE010000383.1:0-3064 GCA_039807955.1 Ideonella sp.
TGCCGGCGACATCATCGGCATCCCGAACCACGGCGTGCTGCAGCTCGGCGACACGCTGACCGAGGGCGAGCCGCTGCTCTACACCGGGCTGCCGTTCTTCGCGCCCGAGATGTTCCGCTCGGTCGAGGTCGCCGACCCGCTGCGCGCCAAGCAGTTGAAGGCGGGGCTCGCCCAGCTCGGCGAAGAGGGCGCGATCCAGGTCTTTCGTCCGCTCGCCGGCACGGTGCTGTTGCTCGGCGCCGTCGGCCAGCTGCAGTTCGAGGTCGTCGCCCACCGGCTCGAGCACGAATACGGCTGCAAGGCGCGCATCGCGCCCAGCCGCTACCAGGTCGCGCGCTGGGTGACGTGCGACGACGCCGACGGCGGCGCGCGCGAGCTGCAGCGCTTCATCGACGCCAACGCGCACCGCATCGCCTACGACGCGGTCGACGCGCCGACGGTGCTCGTCGAGTACGCGCCCGAGCTGCGGGCGATCGAATCGAACTGGCCGAAGATCAGGTTTCACGCGCTGCGCGAGCACGCCGGGCTGGTGTTCCAGCGCCAGCTGGAGGGGTGACGCGGGAACGGCCGCGTTCCTGCGCTACGCTGGCTGCCTCACGAAACCCGGAGCGCAACACATGCCCCGCCTCATCCTCGAAGAAGACCAGATCCACCCGGCGATCCGCGACAAGGTCGCGAACCTGCACGTCGAGATCGTTCGCAACGTGCGGTCGGCGGCGGCGTCGAACGCGGTGCTCGTCGTCGGCATGGCCGGCAACCCGCACTGCAAGCGGGCGCGCCGGATGCTCGATGCGGCCGGCGTCGCCCATCACTACCTCGAATACGGCAGCTACCTGAACCACTGGCGGCTGCGCAACGCGCTGAAGATGTGGACCGGCTGGCCGACCTTTCCGATGGTCTTCGTCAAGGGCGTGCTCGTCGGCGGCGCCGACGATCTGCAGGCCTTGAACGCGAGCGGGGAACTCAAGCGCCTGCTTGCGACCTGAGGAACCAGGCGCCGCAGACGGCGACCGAAACCGGTCGCAAGGGCCGCGGCGCGCCTCCCGCCGCCGCGCCGTTCCGAGGGTGACCTCGGGGGCTGGCGGTGCCGACCCAAACCTAGAATCCCGACGCATGATCCGAACCGCGGGCGCGTTTGCGACATGAGGCTGGCGTTGCGCCGCCGGCTGCTGGCCTGCCTGCTCGCGCTGTGCGTCGCGGCACCGGCTCTTGGCGCGCAATTCGCCGCGCCGCCTGCCGACGCGGAGCCAGCGGCCTCGGCGCCATCCGCCACCCCGGCCGCGGCGCCCTGGGTACACGCCTTCGCCTACTACGGCGAGCCGAAGTACGGGCCCGACTTCCAGCACTTCGACTACGTCAACCCCGACGCGCCCAAGGGCGGCACGTTGAACCTGAAGAACCCGGACCGGCGCACCAGCTTCGACAAGTTCAACCCGTTCACGACGCGCGGCAACTCGCCCGCCGGGCTCGTCATCTACGTCTTCGAGACGCTTGCGATCCTCTCCGGCGACGAACCGAACACGATGTACGGGCTGCTCGCCAAGGAAATGCAGATCGCGCCCGACAAGTCGTCGATCACGTTTCGGCTGCACCCGAAGGCGCGCTTCGCGAACGGCGACCCGGTGCTCGCGAAGGACGTGAAGTACAGCTTCGATTCGATGTCGGGCAAGTACGCGTCGCCCGCCTACCAGTCGGCGTTCGAAGGTGTCACCGCGACGATCGTCGACGAGCGCACGATCCGCTTCGATCTGGCGAAGCCGAGCAAGGAGATGCTGTTCACGATCGGCACCAACCTCTACGTCTTCTCGCACAAGTGGGGCCTGAAGCCCGACGGCACGCACAAGCGCTTCGACGAGATCGTCGACGAGCAGCCGATCGCGAGCGGCCCCTACACGATCGGCGAGGTCGACATGGGCCGGCGCATCGAGTTCGTGCGCGACCCGGACTACTGGGCCCGCGACCTGCCGGTGCGCCGAGGCTTCTTCAACTTCGACCGCGTCGTCTACCGCTACTACCGCGACGACACGGTCGCGACCGAGGCCTTCAAGGCGGGCGAATACGACATCGTTCGCGTCTATGGCGCGCGCACCTGGAACCGCCAGCACAAGGGCAAGAAGTGGGACAGTGGCCAGATCGTCAAGGAGAACTTCGAGACCGGCTTCGGCCAGTACCTGCAGGCCTACGACTTCAACCTGCGCCGGCCGATCTTCCAGGACCGCCGGGTGCGCGAGGCGATCATCCTGACCTACGACTTCGACACCTGGAACAACCGCTACAAGATGTACACGCGGGCGTCGAGCATGTTCAACAACTCGGAGTTCGCGGCGCAGGGGCTGCCGTCGGAAGCCGAGCTGAAGCTGCTCGAGCCGTTCAGGAAGGAGCTGCCGCCGGAAGTGTTCGGCCCGGCCTACGTCGCGCCGGGCACTGACGGCGAGGCGTCGAAGCTGCGCGCGAATCTGCTGAGGGCGCGCGCGCTGCTCGAGGCCGCGGGCTGGAAGCTCGCGCCCGACGGCAAGCTGCGCAACGCGAAGGGCGAAGCGTTCGAGTTCGAGTACATGACGCCGCAGGAGGGCTCGACGGCGACCGACTGGCAGCAAGACCTCGCCAAGCTCGGCATCACGATGAAGGTGCGCCAGGTCGACTTCGCGCTCTACCGCAGGCGCCTCGAGAACTACGACTTCGACATGGTCGCGATCGTCGAAGGCCGCTTCACGCTGCCCGACGCGAACCAGCTCGAGACGCTCTACGGCAGCAAGGCGGCCGACGAGAAGGGCAACAACAACTTTCGCGGCGTCAAGAGCCCGGCGGTCGATGCGCTGATCAAGGCGATGCAAAACGCCAAGACCAAGGACGAGCTGATCGCCGCCAGCCGCGCGCTCGACCGCGTCGTGATGTGGAGCGCCTGGCAGGTGCCCGACCTGTACTTCTCGAAGCTGCCGACGAGCTACTGGAACAAGTTCGGCCGGCCCAAGGTGATGCCGAAGTACTACACCGTCGACAGCGCGCTCGACCTGCAGCCGGCGTGGCCGATCACGACATGGTGGATTCGTGATCCGGCGAAGCG
>JBDHSE010000384.1:0-3060 GCA_039807955.1 Ideonella sp.
CTCGGTCTCGGCGCCGACGGCCACACGGCGTCGCTCGTGCCGGGCGATGCGGTGCTCGACGTCATCGACAAGACGGTCGCACCGACCGCACCGTACATGGGGCACCGGCGCATGACGCTCACCCATCCGGTGATCGATCGCGCGCGCTGCATCCTGTGGCTCGTCACGGGCAGCGAGAAGGCGGCGATGCTGGCCAGGCTGTGCGCCGCCGATGCGTCGATCCCGGCCGGCCGCATCGCGCAGCGCAACGCCTGGCTGATCGCCGACCGCGCCGTCGCGGCAGACGCGCCCGGCGCGCGCCGGGCATGAACGCTGCGAAGACCGCCGAAGACCTGCGCCTCGACGAGGCGCGCGAGCTGGGCGTTCCGTGGCGCCGCTTCGGCCCCTACGTCAGCGAGCGTCAATGGGGCACGGTGCGCGAGGACTACAGCGCCGATGGCGACGTCTGGGAGGCTTTCACCCACGACCAGGCCCGCTCGCGCGCCTACCGCTGGGGCGAGGATGGCATCGCCGGCATCAGCGACGAGCACCAGCACCTGTGCTTCGCGCTGACGCTGTGGAACGGCGCCGACGAGATTCTCAAGGAACGCCTGTTCGGCCTCACCGGCAAGGAAGGCAACCACGGCGAGGACGTGAAGGAGTGCTACTTCCACCTCGACAACCTGCCGAGCCACGCGTACATGAAGTACCTGTACAAGTACCCGCAGCAGGCCTTCCCCTATGCGCAGTTGCGCGCCGAGAACGCGCGCCGCGGCCGCCACGACCCCGAGTACGAACTGCTCGACACCGGCATCTTCGACGCCGACCGCTACTTCGACGTCTTCATCGAGTACGCGAAGGCGGGGCCGAACGACGTGCTCGTTCGCATCAGCGCCGCCAATCGCGGGCCCGATGCGGCGCCGCTGCACCTGCTGCCGACACTGTGGTTTCGCAACGACTGGTCTTGGCAGCCGGGCCGGGCGCGGCCGCGGATCGCCGCCGTGGACGGCCAAGCGAACGTGCTCGAAGCATCGCATCGCACGCAGGAGCCGTTCCGGCTGCATTTCGACGCGCCGCAGCGCGTCCTCTTCACCGACAACGAGAGCAATGCGGCGCGGCTGTGGGGCCTGCCCAAGACCGGCTTCGCGAAGGACGGCTTCGACGACTGCATCGTGCACGGGAAGGAGGACGCGGTGAAAGCGGCGGCGTTCGGCACCAAGGCCGCGCCGCACTACAGCTTCGTCGTCGCCGCCGGCGAGACGCGCGTCGTGCGGCTGCGCCTGACGAACGACGGTGCGCTCGGCGATGCGCTCGGCAGCGCGTTCGACGCGATGTTCGAGCTGCGCATTCGCGAGGCCGACGCGTTCTATCGCCGCGTGACGCCGTTCGACCTGCCCGACGAGCTGCGCAACATCCAGCGCCAGGCCTTCGCCGGGCTGCTGTGGAACAAGCAGTACTACCACTACGTCGTCGCCCACTGGCTGCGCGGCGACGGCGAGGGCCCGAAGCCGCCGGCTTCGCGCTGGCAGGGCCGCAACCACGACTGGGACCATTTCGCCGCGAACGACATCCTGTCGATGCCCGACAAATGGGAGTACCCCTGGTTCGCGGCGTGGGACACGGCGTTTCACTGCATCGCGCTCGCACTGATCGACGCCGACTTCGCGAAGGACCAGCTGATCCTGCTGACGCGCGAGTGGTACATGCGGCCGAACGGCCAGATTCCAGCCTACGAATGGTCGTTCGGCGACGTCAACCCCCCGGTTCACGCCTGGGCCGCGATCCGCATCTGCCAGATCGAGCAGAAGATGACGGGCCGCATGGACCTCGCGTTCCTCAAGCGCGTCTTCGCCAAGCTTTTGATCAACTTCACCTGGTGGGTCAACCGCAAGGACGAGCTCGGCAACAACCTGTTCGAAGGCGGCTTCCTCGGCCTCGACAACATCGGCGCGTTCGACCGCAGCGCCGGGCTGCCCGAGGGCGGCCAGCTCGAGCAGGTCGACGGCACGAGCTGGATGGCGATGTATTGCCTCAACATGCTGACGATCGCGCTCGTGCTCGCGCGCAGCGACCCGACCTACGAGGACGTCGCGACCAAGTTCTTCGAGCACTTCGTCTACATCGGCGAAGCGCTGAACCGCGTCGAACCGCGCGAAGGCGGCAAGCGCGTCGGACTTTGGGACGAGGCGCGCGGCTACTACTTCGACGCCCTGCTGCTGCCCGACGGCCGGCGCATCGCGGTCGACGCGTTCACGATCGCCGGGCTCGTGCCGCTGTTCGCGATCGCCGTCGCCGACCAGCAGACCTTTGCCGGCTTCAAGGATTTCAGCTCGCGCTTTCGCTGGTTTGCCGAGCAGCGGCCCGACCTGCTCGGCAACCTCGCGAGCCTGACGCAGACCGGCGTCAACGAGCGCAACCGGCTCGCGCTCGTCGATGCGCGCAAGCTGAAGGCGATCCTCGCCCACATGCTCGACGAGCAGCACATGCTGAGCGCGCACGGCATCCGCTCGGTGTCGCGCCGCCATGCGGCCGAGCCGTTCACGCTGCGGATCGACGGCCAGACCTTCACGCTCGACTACGAGCCGGCCGAGTCGACGAGCGGCCTCTTCGGCGGCAACTCCAACTGGCGCGGGCCGGTGTGGTTCCCGCTGAACTTCCTGCTGATCGAGGCGCTGCAAAAGCACCACTACTTCCACGGCGACGAGTTGCTCGTCAGCGACCCGGCGGGCACCGATCGCGCGCTGACGCTGTGGCAGGTGACGAGCGATCTGTCGCAGCGCCTGATCGCGCTCTTCGTCCCTGGCGCCGGAGGCCGGCGCCCGGCGCACGGCCGCAACGCGAAGTTCGCGACCGACCCGCACTGGAAGGACCTCGTCCTCTTCTACGAATACTTCGACGGCGAGACCGGCGCCGGCCTCGGTGCGAGCCACCAGGCGGGGTGGAGCGCGCTCGTCGCCAAGCTGATCCAGCAGCACGCCGAGTACACGCTCGCCGGCCGCGCGCCCGATGTGGCCGACGACCAGAAGTTCGCCGCCGGCTGAAATCCTGCCGCCGCTGCCGGGGCATGCCCTTGCCGCTCCT
>JBDHSE010000385.1:0-3057 GCA_039807955.1 Ideonella sp.
GCCGCGAGTTCGCGCGCCGTGCCGCTCGGGGCATCGACCTTGTCATCGTGCGCGTAGTCGATGATCTCCCACTGCGGAATCAGCTTGGCAGCCGCTTCAGCGAACTTCTGCAGCAGAACGACGGTGAGTGCGAAGTTGCCGCAGGCGAGAACCCCGCGCTGCCGCTTGCGGGCGAGGGTATCGATCTCGGCGTAATCCCCATCGGTAAGGCCCGAAGTGCCGATCACGACGTGGGCACCTCGTTCGAGTGCAGCCAGGACGTTGGTCTTGGCGCTGTCTGGCTTGGTGTATTCGACGAGGACGTCGCAAGGGTGGGCAAGCGCCTCCTCCGCCGAGGGGTACACGGGACAGGTGAGCCGCGGCTCGCCCAGTACCTCGCCCAGGTCTCGGCCAGCGTGTGTACGAGAGACGGCCGCGACGAGGGCGAGGTCCGTAGTCTTCACCATCGAACGCGCAAGCTCGGAGCCCGCCCATCCTGTTGCGCCCGCCAAACATACTTTGATCGCCATGCGAGGTACCTCACGAGAGATGGAGAGATGATGAGGCTGAACGGCGTTCGCCCGCCTGTGGAAGCGGGCGAAACCCGCTGCAGCGGGTCGGGTGCAACGACGGTTCAGCCACCACTTTGCACTGCGGTGACGAATGCGCGCAGCTTGCTCGCGCTCAGGCCGCCGTCTTCACGGACACCCGAGCAGATGTCGAGTCCGAATGGGCGGACAGCAGAAATGGCCGAGCGGACATTCCCAGGAGTGAGGCCGCCGGCGAGGAACACTGGCTTGGCCACGGCCGACGTGATCTGCGCGGAGACGGACCAGTCGTGAACACGGCCGGTGCCTCCAAGTTCTTTGACTGCCGCCGAAGGGTTGCCCGAATCGAGAAGGAGCGCGTCGGCCAACGACGAGGCCGCGATGGCTTCGGCAACCGATGAAGGGCCGCGGACGTGGATGACTTGCACCAGCTTCACTCCCGGCAGGAAACGACGTACCCGAATCAACTCGTCCGCAGCAACGTGATCGACCAGCTGGATCGTGGTTGTGCGGCAGCGGGCGTGCTGTTCGGCGATTGCAGCAGCATCGGTGAGGGAGGTCAGCAGAAAGGTCGCGACCGGAGGGGGAGTCGACGCGGCGATCTCGGCGATGAGGGACTCAGCGATGACGCCAGGACCGCTTGGCATCGAGGAGACAAGGCCGATTGCATCGGCGCCTGCCGCGACTGCGATGCGCGCCTCTTCGAGCGAACTGATGCAGCAGACCTTGAGGCGCGGGGATGCGTGCATGCCTTGCCTGTGGTGGCGCTTGAAGTAACCGCACGAACCCGCGCAGCGGGTGAGCGCCCGGTTTACCGAGATGTTATGCGCCTCCGCTGAGTTTGATCACGATGATCACGATAAGGCAAATGAAACTCACAAGCTGCACGGAAAAGAAGGTGAAGCGGACTGAAACAACCGCGTCCGTTTGAACGAAGCAAACATGCACAAGCGATTGCACGATGCGGGCCGCCAGAATCGCTATCGAAAGCCCATTGACAAGGGCGCCCACAACGTTTCCAGCCTGCAATGCAATGACAATCGCGGCGAAAACCGGCAGGTTCTCGATGCAATTCGCATGCGCTCGTGTTCCACGCTGGTACCAATCTGCACCTTCGATCTGATCAGCTCTGAAGCTGGCGATGCGCGCAGCGCCCGTAAGAATTCGACTCCACCTGTAGATCCCGACTGTGCCAATCAACAACAGCGCTGTCCACGCTGCGAACCCCAACAACATCCAAACTGGAACCGTCATGGCGCGCTCTCCATCGGTGGCGCATGTTTTCACCCGCAACATTGCATCACGGACGCCGCCGAGGGCGCAACCCGCGCCGTCGAAGGTGTTCGGGGCGCGTTCGTGACGAGCTGAGCGGTTAGGAGCACGCGCCGGTGAGGCGATGCTTGCATGATGGGGCGGAGGACCCCGCGCACTTCAGCATCGGCGTACCAGTCGCCGTCGCGTCGTGCGGGTGTTGGCAGCTCACGCGAAGGAGGCCGACATGAATGCTGCGCGCCTTGCCGGCTCCGTTCGATCCGATGCCGGCGTGATCGTCGGCGTGGATCTGGCCGAGACGCAGGCTTCCAACACCATGCACACGACAGCACGTCTGACGAACCGGCACTCGAAGGGACCGCGGCTTGCACGATGCGATTCGCGCAAGCCGCGCCGCGTCGGCCGGCTCGCCGAAGCGTTGCGGCCCGCATCGCGCCGGCTTCGCCGCCACCGGCGTCACACCTGCCGGCGTGCCGCCGCGATGGCGTCTCGCAGCAGGGCGCGAGCCGGAGCGAACCGGCCCGCGCCTCGCCTCAGGGCAGGCGCATCAGGATCGGCACCGCCGCCTTGCGCAGGCAGCCGGTGGCGACGCTGCCGAGGAAGGCGGCGGCGACCGGGGCGCTGTTGGCGCGGGTGACCATCGCGAGCAGGGTGCCGCGGTCCTTGCCGACGAAGTTGGCGATCGCCTTGTCGGGCTCGTCGCCGTGCAGCACTTCCCAGCTGTAGTCGACGCCGTGCTTCTTGCCGAGTTCGGTCGCGCGGGTGCGAACGTAGGACGCTTCCGACAGGTCGCCGGCCGGCGCGTTGGCGACCGAGACCTGCGCCTTCGCGCTGAGCACCGAGTTGGGCGTTGCCGCCGGTCTTGCCGAACTACAGACGCTCGGCCCAGTAGCCCGGCTCCCGGTGTTGATGAGCGATGGCATAGAAATGTGGACCAGCCTCGGTGGGTTCGTAAATGACCGAGTAGGGGAACCGATCGAAGTGATAGACGCGCAGGCCATAGTCCGCATGCGGCCCGCGCGCCTGGTTCTTGACCACCAAGTCGCGAACGCGCTCGAACTCCGCAAGGAACGCCTCAGCGACAGCGCGACTGGCATGCTCGGCGTAGTAGACCGCAGCCTCGCCAAGCTCGGCTTCGGCCTCAGGGTGGAGCCAGTAGCTCACGCGATGCGCGCGCGAACTCGGGCAAGCGCTGCATCTCCGGGAACCAGGGCAACCTTGCCGGCGCGAACTTCCTCGCGCCGAGCATTTGCTGCTT
>JBDHSE010000386.1:0-3043 GCA_039807955.1 Ideonella sp.
AACCCTCGGTTCCGCGTTCGATCGGGCGGGGCTGTTCGGGGCGGGCGGGCGGCTCGCCGCCGCATCGCGGCGGCCGCGCGGCGGCCGGCTGGCCCGATGACGGCCGCCGCGAAGGCGCGCCGCGCCGCGCCGTGCCGTGCCGCGGCGCAGGCGGCACTCGCGGCGGTGCCCGAAGCGAAGTCGCCAGCGATCGCGAGGCCGCGAGCGGCGCGCGAGCGAACGCCGCTCGCGCGCACCGAGATCGCGCGGCCGGCGCCCCACAAGCCTGCCGCGCGGCGCGCTGCGGCGCGCCGCTCGAGGCTCGGTCCGGTCGGCAAGCTCGAGGACTTCATCCCGTTCAAGCTCGCCGTCGTCGCGAACCGGATCTCGCAGTCGATCGGCCATCTGTTCGAGACGCGCTTCAACATCCAGATGCCCGAGTGGCGCATCCTGATGGCGCTCTACGCCTACGGCCGCATGCCGTTCTACGAACTCGTCGCGCGCACCAGCATGGACAAGGCGCGCGTGTCGCGCGCGCAGCGCCGGCTCGTCGACCTGCGCATGATCGAGACCGAGACCGACGCGCTGGACCGGCGCAAGCTGCTGCTCGCGATCTCCGAGATCGGCGCCCGCATGTGCGCCGAGATCCTGCCCGCGGTCGCGGCGCGCGAGGCCTGGTTTCTCGAGGCGCTGAGCGACGACGAGCACCATCAGTTCGACATCATCCTCGACAAGCTCATGGTCCGCAGTTTGGGAGACGAGTGATGTTGCGCTACCGTTCGCCCATTCGATCGGCTGGACGTTCCACGATTCGCGCCGGGCTGCGGCCTTTCGCGCCAAGGAGAGACGCATGAACCCATCCACGTTTCGGCATGCCCTCGCGGCGGCGGCGTCCGGCCTGCTCGTGTTCGCGGCCGCGCCTGTGGCGCGCGCCGAGATCCCGACCAACCTGCCCGAGGAGGTGACGACGGCCAAGCTGCCGGCCGTCGACGGGCAGCGCGTCTACGTCAGCGACCCGGCGATGAACCACATCGTCGACGGCCGCATGCATGTGCTCGACGGCGGCAAGATGCGCTACCTCGGGCTGATCGGCTCGGGCTTCGCGGGGTTGATCACGCTGTCGCACGACAAGAAGTTCATCTACGTCGCGACCGCCTACTACAGCCGGCTGCAGCGCGGTACGCGAACCGACGTCGTCGAGGTCTACCGCACGGAGGACCTCGGCTTCGACCACGAGATCATCATTCCGTCCAAGCGCGTGCAGGGCCTGCAGATCAAGGCGCTGACCGCGATGAGCCCGGACGACCGCTTCCTCTACATCCAGAACGCGACGCCGGCGACGTCGATCACCGTCGTCGACCTCAAGGAGAAGCGCGTCGCCGCCGAGTTCGCGAACCCGGGCTGCTGGGGCGTGCTGCCGTGGCCGAACAAGCCGCGGCGCATCACGAGCGTCTGCGGCGACGGCACGACGACCAACTTCGACCTCAACGACAAGGGCGAACTCGCCGCGACGACGGCCGGGCCGGCGTTCTTCAACCCCGACGTCGATCCCGTCTTCATGCACTACGAGACGGTCGGCGACCGCATCGTCTTCGTCTCGTACAACGGCAAGGTCTACACCGTGAAGCTGACCGACGCCGGCTTCCAGCGCGACGGTGAGCCGTGGGCGCTGGCCGACGCGGCGCAGGCGAAGAAGGGCTGGCGCCCGGGTGGCTTCCAGCTGTTCGCGATCGATCCGGCCGGCAAGCGCCTCGTCGTAGGCATGCACGAGGGCGGCGGCGAAGGCAGCCACAAGAACCCGGCGTCGGAGTTGTGGGTGTTCGACCTCGCAACGCACAAGCGCATCGGCAAGCTGCCCGGCACGGCGGCGCTGTCGATGACGTTCGCGCCGGCGCTGCCGAAGCTCTTCGTGCTGTCGGCGGCCGACAACACGATCGTCTCGTTCGATCTGAGCGGCGCCAACCTGCCGAAGAAGCCGGCCGCAACGTCGCTGCCGGTCGGCGACACGCCGGTCTATCTGGTGCTGCAATGACGGGTGCTGCAATGACGCTGCCGACGATCGACCCGGTCGCGAGCCACGCGCTGGCAGCGGCGCTCGGCGTACTGCTGCTGCTCGCCGGCTGGACCAAGCTGCGCGACCTCGAGACGTTTCGCGACACGCTTGCCAACTACGAATTGCTGCCGTCGCCGTTGCTGGCACCCGTCGCGCTCGGGCTCGCGACGGCCGAATGCGCGGCCGGAATGCTGCTCTTGCCGACCGCGACGCGCGCCGCCGGCGCCGGGCTCGCCGCCGCGCTGTGGCTCGTCGTGACGGCGGCGGTCGTCGCCGCGCTCGCGCGCGGCAAAGGCGGCATCGACTGCGGATGCGGCGGCGCGCAGCAGGAGGTGCCGATCGGCGCCGGGCTCGTCGTGCGCAACCTCGTGCTGCTGCTGCTCACCGTGCTCGCCGCGGCACCGATCGGCGGCCGAGAGGTCGTCTGGCTCGACTTCGCCGCGGTCGGCGCGACGGCGCTCTTCATCCTTGGCGCGATCACGCTCGCCAACACCTTGCTCGCTCAGCAATCCCGTCTGCATGCCCTGAGGAATACGCCGTGAACGAAGCCTTGATGGTCTCCAATGTGCTGCTCTGGATCGCAGTGCTCGTGCTGCTCGTCGCCGTGATCGCGCTGTCGCGCCAGATCGGCATCCTCTACGAACGCGTCGCGCCGATGGGCGCACTGGTGATGGATACCGGGCCGAAGGCCGGCGATCTGGCGCCGACCTTCGAACTCGATGCGCTCGGCGGCGGCCGCGTCCGGCTCGGCGGCATGCAGGAGCGTTCGACGCTGATCTTCTTCCTGTCGCCGACCTGCCCGGTGTGCAAGAAGCTGCTGCCGATCCTGAAGTCGATCCGCGCGGCGGAATCGAAATGGCTCGATATCGTGCTCGCCTCCGACGGTGAGGCGCCGGCGCACGAGAGTTTTCGCGAGCGTGCGCAGTTGACGGACTTCCCGTACGTGCTGTCGGCGGCGCTCGGCATGCAGTACCGCGTCAGCAAGCTGCCGCATGCGGTGCTGGTCGACGA
>JBDHSE010000387.1:0-3043 GCA_039807955.1 Ideonella sp.
CGGCAGCGCCGGCCGCAGCGGCCGGCGGCGCCAAGAGCGGCGTCGCAATGCCGGCGGCGGCCAAGCTGATGGCCGACAACAAGGTGGACGCCGGCGCGGTCGCCGGCACCGGCCGCGACGGCCGCATCACGAAGGGCGACGTACTCGGCGCGATCGCCTCCGGCGCGAAGCCGGCAAGCGCACCCGCCGCGCCGGCCCGCGCGCCGGCTGCGCCGCTGCCGGCGGTCGCGGCGCCGATCGGCGTCGATCTCGGCGGCCGCCCCGAGCAGCGGGTGCCGATGAGCCGGCTGCGCGCGCGCGTTGCCGAGCGGCTGCTGCAGTCGCAGTCGAGCAACGCGATCCTGACGACCTTCAACGAGGTCAACATGGCGCCGGTGATGGAGATGAGGAAGCGCTTCCAGGACAAGTTCGAGAAGGAGCACGGCGTCAAGATCGGCTTCATGAGCTTCTTCGTGAAGGCGGCGGTCGCGGCGCTCAAGCGCTACCCGGTGATCAACGCGTCGGTCGACGGCACCGACATCGTCTACCACGGCTACTTCGACATCGGCATCGCGGTCGGCTCGCCGCGCGGCCTCGTCGTGCCGATCCTGCGCAACGCCGACCAGATGAGCTTCGCCGACATCGAGAAGAAGATCGCCGAGTTCGGCGCCAAGGCGCGCGACGGCAAGCTCTCGCTCGACGACCTGACCGGCGGCACGTTCTCGATCAGCAACGGCGGCGTCTTCGGCTCGATGCTGTCGACGCCGATCATCAACCCGCCGCAGTCGGCGATCCTCGGCGTGCACGCGACGAAGGAGCGCGCCGTCGTCGAGAACGGGCAGATCGTGATCCGGCCGATGAACTTCCTCGCGCTGAGCTACGACCACCGCATCATCGACGGCCGCGAGGCGGTGCTCGGCCTCGTCGCGATGAAGGAAGCGCTGGAGGACCCGGCGCGGCTGCTGTTCGACATCTGACCCGCAGGAGGCTCGCATGACCGTCGCCGACGAACTCGCCAAGCTCGACGAACTGCGCACCCGCGGCGTGCTCTCGGCCGAGGAGTTCGAGCGCGCCAAGGCGCGGCTGCTCGACGAAGGGCCGCAGCCGGCGCCGGCGATGGAATCGATCAACAACCTGCGCCGCAGCATCAGCGACAGCTGGATCGGCGGCGTCTGCGGCGGCATCGCGCGCGCGACCGGCGTCGAGAGCTGGATCTGGCGCCTGATCTTCGTCGTCCTCTTCATGTTCGGCGGCACCGGCCTGCTGCTCTACATCCTGCTGTGGATCTTCGTGCCGAGCGAGTGAGAAGCAGCGACCCGAACCCGGCGCGGCGCGCCGCCGCGGCCCACAACCCAAGCCACAGACCATGAGCAAATCATTCGACGTCGTCGTCATCGGCGCCGGCCCGGGCGGCTACATCGCCGCGATCCGCGCCGCCCAACTCGGCTTCAACACGGCCTGCATCGACGACTGGAAGAACCCCGCCGACGGCCCGGCGCCGGGCGGCACCTGCACCAACGTCGGCTGCATCCCATCAAAGGCGCTGCTGCAGTCGAGCGAGAACTACGAGCACGCGGCGCATTCGTTCGCCGACCACGGCATCGGCGTCAAGGGCCTCTCGATCGACGTCGCGCGCATGGTCGCGCGCAAGGACGCGATCGTGAAGCAGAACAACGAAGGCATCCTCTACCTCTTCAAGAAGAACAAGGTCGCCTTCTTCCACGGCCGCGGCTCGTTCGCCGCCGCCGGCGACAAGGGCTATGAGATCTCGGTCGCGGGGGCCGAGGCGCAGACGCTCACGGCGACGCACGTGATCGTCGCGACCGGCTCGTCGGCGCGCGCGCTGCCCGGCGCCGGCTTCGACGAGGAGCGCATCGTCTCGAACGACGGCGCGCTGCGCATCGGCGCCGTGCCCAAGCGCCTCGGCGTCGTCGGCTCGGGCGTGATCGGGCTCGAGATGGGGTCGGTCTGGCGCCGGCTCGGTTCGGAGGTGACGGTGCTCGAGGCGCTGCCAACGTTCCTCGGCGCGGTCGACGAGGGCGTCGCGAAGGAGGCGCTGAAGCTCTTCACGAAGCAGGGCTTGAAGATTCAGCTCGGCGTGAAGATCGACGCCGTCAAGTCAGGCAAGCAGGGCGTCACGGTGAGCTACACCGACGCCAAGGGCGAGGCGCACAAGCTCGACGTCGACCGCCTCATCGTCTCGATCGGCCGCGTGCCCAATACCGAGGGCCTGAACGCGCAGGGCGTCGGCCTTGCGCAGGACGAGCGCGGCGCGATCGTCGTCGACGACGAGTGCCGCACCAACCTCGCCAACGTCTGGGCGGTCGGCGACGTCGTGCGCGGGCCGATGCTCGCGCACAAGGCCGAGGAGGAGGGCGTCGCCGTCGCCGAGCGCATCGCCGGCCAGCACGGCCACGTCAACTTCAACACCATCCCGTGGGTGATCTACACCTCGCCCGAGATCGCCTGGGTCGGCCAGACCGAGCAGCAATTGAAGGCCGAGGGCCGCGCCTACCGCGCCGGGCAGTTCCCGTTCGTCGCCAACGGCCGGGCGCGCGCGATCGGCGACACGAGCGGCTTCGTCAAGTTCCTCGCCGACGCGAAGACTGACGAGATCCTCGGCGTGCACATCATCGGGCCGTTCGCGAGCGAGCTGATCGCCGAGGCGGTCGTCGCGATGGAGTTCAAGGCCAGCAGCGAGGACATCGCGCGCATCTGCCACGCCCACCCGTCGCTCGGCGAGGCGATGAAGGAGGCGGCGCTCGCCGTCGACAAGCGCACGCTGAACTTCTGATCGGCGGCCCGGCCCGCGGCGCGCGCCTGTCTCGAGTTCCTGTGCTCGTGAGTTCGTGAGCGTCACCGACGCCTACCAGCGGCTGCTCGCCGAGCGCGGCTACCACAGCGACCCGGCGCAGCTGCGCGCCGTCGCCGCGCTGCAGCGCTGCGAGGACGAATGGGCCGACTACAAGGCGCGGCGCTCGAACGCCGTGACGCGGCTGCTGCGCCATCCGCCGATCCCGCGCGGCGTCTACATGGTCGGCGGCGTCGGGCGCGGCAAGAGCTT
>JBDHSE010000388.1:0-3036 GCA_039807955.1 Ideonella sp.
GTGGCAGGCATCGCGGGAGTCCATGGGGGTGGGGCGGGGCGTGGCGCGCGGCCGACAGCCGGGTGCGCGGTCGAAGCTTGCCGCCACAATGATTGCCTAAGCAAGTATACTGCGCGGATGCCGGCCCAACCCGCACGCGCCGCCAAGCCCGCCGCCCCCCGCCCCGCCGCGTTCTATCGCGCGCGCGGCTACGGCGCCGAGCAAAGCGTCGGCTACCTGATGCGCCAGATCGTGACGAGCATGGCGCGCGGCGTCGACCAGCGGCTCGAGTCGATGGCGCTGACGAACGCGCAGTGGGTGCCGTTGCTCAAGCTCCACCTTGGCGACGCCGCCAACGTCGCCGAACTCGCGCGCGAATGCGAGATCGATGCCGGCGCGATGACGCGCATGCTCGACCGCCTCGAAGCCAAGCAGCTGCTGCGCCGCGTGCGCTCGACCGACGACCGGCGCGTCGTCAAGGTCGAGCTGACGGCCGAGGGCGTGCAGGCCGCGCGCCGCATCCCGGGCGTGCTGTGCGAGGTGCAGAACGCGCATCTGGCCGGCTTCAGCGCGGACGAATGGGAGGCGCTCAAGGCGAGCCTGCACCGCATGCTCGCTAACGGCAAGGCGCTGGAGAAGGCGGCGCGCAGCCGGGCGCCGTCTGCCGCAGCGACGCCGCGAACGGGAACAAGATGAACAAGCCTTGCGCTGCAACGCCCGCCGCGCGCCGCGCTGCGCCGCTCGCCGCGCTGTGTGTTGCGGCGCTGCTCGCCGGCTGCGTCAGCAATGCCGGCATCGCGCCGCAGTCGAGCAAGCTCACCGCCGCCGACGCCGGCGTGCCGGCCCACGCACCCGCGGCCGTGTTGACCGACCGCTGGTGGCAGGCGTTCGGCGACGAAACGCTCGACCGGCTCGTCGAGGCCGCGCTCGCAGCGAATCCGAATCTGAGAATCGCGCACGACCGCATCGCGCGCGCCGCGGCGGCGACGAGCGCGGCGCAGGCGAACGCCGGCCCGCGCGTCGACGCCGACCTGAACCTGCAGCGCCAGCGCTACACCGAGAACGGCCTCATCCCGCCGCCGGTCGCCGGCTCGGTCGGCAACACCGGCCTGTTCCAGTTCACTGGCAGCTGGGAGATCGACTTCTTCGGCAAGAACGCCGCCGCGCTCGGCGCCGCGCTCGGTGCGCAGCGCGCGGCCGAGGCCGATGCGCAGGCGGCGCGCGTGCTGCTCGCTGCCAACGTCGCGCGCGGCTACTTCCGGCTCGCCGGCCTCTTCGAGCAGCGCGAAGTCGCCGAGCGGGCGCTCGCGCAACGCGAGGAGATCCTCGCGCTCATCCGCCAGCGCGTCGAGGCTGGGCTCGACACCAACGTCGAACTGCGCCAGGGCGAGGCGGCGGTGCCCGAGACGGCGCGCCAGATCGAAGTCATCGACGAAAACATCGCGCACGCCCGCAACGCGCTGGCCGCGCTCGCGGCGCAGCCGGCCGGCGCGCTCGACGGCCTGCGCCCGCGCCTGCGCAAGGTGCAGGCGGTGCCGCTGCCGCCCGACATTCCGGCCGACCTGCTCGGCCGGCGCGCCGACGTCGAAGCCGCGCGCGAGCGCGTCGAGGCGGCGGCGCAGGACGTCGCCTACGCGAAGACGCTGCTCTATCCGAACGTCAACCTGATCGCGTTCGCTGGCTTCAGCTCGCTCGGCGTGAACCGCTTGATCACCGCCGGCAGCGAGCAGTACGGCGCCGGCGTCGCGATCCACCTGCCGATCTTCGACGCCGGGCGGCTGCGCGCCAACGTCAGCGCGAAGACGGCCGATCTGGACGCCGCCGTCGACAGCTACAACGCGGCGCTGATCGAGGCGGTACGCGACGCCGCGGACCAGATCGCGTCGGTGCAGTCGATCGCGCGCCAGCACATCAAGCAGGCCGAGGCGCAGGCGCGCTCGGAACAGGCCTACGATCTCGCGCTGCAGCGCTTCAGGGCCGGCCTGGGCACCTACCTGACGGTGCTCAGCGCCGAGGTCGAGGTGCTCGCGCAGCGCCGCCTCGGCGCCGACCTCGAGACGCGCGAGCTCGACAGCCAGGTGGCGCTCGCCCGCGCGCTCGGCGGCGGCTACGACGCCGCGGCGCAGGCGCGGCTCTCGAACGGCGCCATTGCGGCGCGTTGAAGGACAGCATGGCACAAGACACACAAGAAGCGGCACCCGCCGCTGGCGCGCCCGGGCCCGAGCGCCGCGCGCAGAACCTGAAGCGGCGCAAGGCGCTGTCCGTTGTCGCGCTCGTCGTCGTGCTCGGCGCCGTCGCCTGGGCGGCGCACTACTTCCTGATCGGCGCGCGCTACGAAAGCACCGACAACGCCTACGTCCAGGGCAACGTCATCCAGATCACGCCGCAGGTGAGCGGCACCGTGCTCGCGATCAACGCCGACGACACCGATTTCGTGAAAGCCGGGCAGACGCTCGTCAAGCTCGACCCGGCCGACGCGCGCGTCGCCCTCGAGCAGGCCGAGGCGCAGCTCGCGCAGACGGTGCGCGAGGTGCGAACGCTGTATGCCAACAACGCGACGCTCGAGGCGCAGGTCGCGCTGCGCGAGGCCGACGTCGCCCGTGCGAGGAGCGACGTGCAGCGCGCCGAGGACGACATCGCGCGGCGCAAGCCGCTCTTGGCAACCGGCGCCGTCGGCAAGGAGGAGTTCAACCACAGCACCTCGCAGCTCGCCGTCGCGAAGAGCGCGCTCGCCGCGGCGCAGTCGGCGGTCGTCGCTGCGCGCGAGCAGCTCGCGTCCAACCAGGTCATGACGAGCGGCGTCAGCGTCGACAAGCATCCGGCGGTGCAGCGCGCCGCGGCGCGCGTGCGCGAGGCCTACCTCGCGCTGCACCGTGTCGAGCTGCCGGCGCCGGTCGATGGCACCGTCGCGCGGCGCAGCGTGCAGCTCGGCCAGCGCGTGCAGGCCGGCGCGCCGCTGATGTCGCTCGTGCCGCTGAAGGACGTCTGGGTCGACGCCAACTTCAAGGAGCCGCAGCTGCGCCGGCTGCGCATCGGCCAGCCGGTGACGCTCGTCGC
>JBDHSE010000389.1:0-3034 GCA_039807955.1 Ideonella sp.
CCCGATTTCAACTGCTGCCGGACTCGTGCCAAACCTTCACTGCCAGCCGCAGATCGTCCCACGCGCGCGACTTGTCGAGAGGATTGCGCAGCAGATAGGCCGGGTGATAGGTCACGATGAGCGGGACGCCGCGATAGCGGTGCACCTTCGAGCGCAAGCGGCCGATCGGTTCTTGGCTGCGCAGCAGGGCCTGCACCGCGAATCGCCCGACGGCCAGGATCAGGCGCGGACGCACGAGTTCGATCTGGCGCACCAGGAACGGCTCGCAGCGCGCGAGTTCATCGGCCGATGGATTGCGGTTGTCCGGCGGCCGGCACTTCAATGTGTTGGCGATGTAGACCTGTCGCGCGGCGGGCCCCGCCTCGCGCGTCAAGCCGATCGCGCGCAGCATCGCGTCCAGCAGTTGCCCCGCCTTGCCGACGAACGGCTCGCCGAGGCGGTCTTCGTGCATGCCGGGCGCTTCGCCGACGATCATCCAGTCAGCGTCCGGATTGCCGACGCCGAACACGGTCTGCGTCCTGCTTTCGCACAATGCACAGGCTTTGCAGGACGCCACCGCTTCGCGCAGTGCCGGCCAATCCAGGCTGCTCACGCCGCGTGCTTCGAGTGCATCCTGAGCTTGCGGCTGCCGGGCTTGCGCGGTCGGCGCCGAGTCATTCAGCGGCGCGGCAGGCGGGTTGCAATCCAGCGCCGGCACGGCCGCGCGCACCTCATCAGGAGCCGATGTCGGCTGCGCCGCGGGTGCGCCACTGTTCGATTGCGCATCGCGCCGAGCCAGCGCAGATGTGTCCCACATCCGCAAGCCCATCGCCTCCAGCATCGCTCGCTGGCGCAGCGACCAGCGCATCATGTCTGCCCGCAGAGCTGCATCCGCATCAGCACCGCGTCCTCGCCGCGGGCCTTCGGCTGGCCGTGCGGCGGCGGGTAGTACGCAGGCCGCAGGCCGACTTCGTCGAACCCGAGTTTGCGATACAGGCGGCGGGCCGTCTCGTTGCCGACGCGAACCTCGAGCCAGAGCTGGGCGAACCGGTCGGCGCAGCAGCGCGAGATCAACGCCTGCATCATGAAGCTCGCGTGTCCGCGCTGCCGGTGCAGCGGTGCGACGCTCAGGTTGAGCAGATGCATCTCGCCCGCGCCGGCAACTGCGATGCAGTAGCCGACGAGCGTACCGTGCGCGTCGAACAGCACATCGGCCAGATAGCCGCTCGCGAGCGAGTCGACGAAGTTGCCGCGC
The DNA here is from genome assembly GCA_039807955.1 of Ideonella sp. Lineage (GTDB taxonomy): Bacteria > Pseudomonadota > Gammaproteobacteria > Burkholderiales > Burkholderiaceae_C > CAIKUF01. The sequence continues at coordinate 1,235 of JBDHSE010000389.1, forward strand.
GTCCACGGCCGGATGTGGCTCGCGTTCTCGATCCCGAGCACTGCATCCAGGTGTTCGAGCTTCATCGGCGACAGAAGGCGAACCTCGTCGTCGCTGTCGCGCCAGCGTGCGCTCATGGCCGGACCCTGCAAGGCACCGATGCCGCCGAACTGATATTTCGCCGAGCGTTCATGCAATGCCGTGCGCTCGCGTCATCCGCTCCGCGGTCGTGAACGCGACCTTGTTGCGCAGGTAAAGCGGGAGGGCCGCGCCAGCATCGAGCATCTCGCCGCGCGCCCACGCGGCGCGGGCGCAAGCGAGCAGCGCGTGCCCGGAGGGCTTGGCATCGGCGTCGATTCGGGTTTGCGGATGCCATCGCAGCGACGCCCCGATCGCCCCCGGCGCCGAGCCGACGATCCAGCGCGACGGACGCGAAGCGAAGAGCGCATTCAACTCGCCCGGCGTGGCGAGCGCCGGTGCATCGAGTGTCGTCCAGCCCGCATCGGACCATCGATAGCGGCCGGCGAAGACTTCGCCCATGCGCGCGTCCATCGCGACCCAGACATCGTCGGCACCGACCCGCATGCGCGCGTCTTCGGCGACCGCCATCAAGGTGTCGATCGCGAGCACCGGCCGCGCCGCGCCCCAGGCCAGGCCCTGCGCGGCCGAGCACGCAGCGCGCAAGCCGGTGAAAGCGCCCGGTCCGCGGCCGAAGGCGATCGCGTCGAGTTCGTGCAGGCCGATGCCGGCTTCGCCCAGCAACCGGCGCACGCAGGGAATCAGCTTCGCCGACGCCTGCGCGCCGCCGGCTTCGTCGGCGACCCGGACGTCGTCGCCCACCGCGACACCGGCGTGGATGCGTTCCCCCGAAGTGTCGAACGCGAGCAATGCGGTCATCGATCAAGTGTAGGTCAGTGTCGCCGCCGCACCCTCGCGAAACATCGACCGCTCGCGCCTCGCTATGCTTGCCGGATGCAAGTTCCGTCACCGCTGCGTCGCGCGCTGCTGCTGGTCTTTCTGGCGGCCAACGCCGCGCTGCCCTGTCTCGCCGCTGCGCAGCCGCGCCTGCCGGCCGAAGTCGAGGCGGCGCTCGCGCGCGCCAAGGTTCCCGCCGAGGCGCTGTCGGTCGTCGTCCAGGAAGCCGGCAGTGCCCGTTCGCGCCTCGAGTGGCAAGCGGCGAAGCCTTCGAACCCGGCGTCGGTGACGAAGCTCGTGACGACCCTGGCCGCGCTCGAGTTGCTCGGCCCGGCCTGGACCTGGTCGACGCCGGTCTGGCTGCAGGGCCGGCTTGGCGCCGACGGCGTGCTCGACGGCGACCTCGTGATCAAGGGCAGCGGCGATCCGTCGCTCGTCGTCGAACGCATCTGGCTGCTGCTGCGGCGCGTGCAGCAGGCGGGGGTGCGCGAGATCAAGGGCGACATCGTGCTCGATCGCAGCGCGTTCCAGCTGGCCGATCAGTCGCCGGCGGATTTCGACGGCGAGCCGCTGCGCCCCTACAACGCGCAGCCAGACGCGCTGTTGCTGAACTACCGCGCGTTGACGCTCGGCTTCGCGCCGCAGCCCGCGCGCGGCGCAGCCCTCGTCAGTGTCGAGCCGCCGCTGGCCGGCGTCGCTGTCGACAAGACCGTGCCGTTGCGCGAAGCCGGCGCCTGCGCCGATTGGCGCGGCGATCTGAAGCTCGACGCGAGCGATCCGGCGCGCATCCGGTTGCGCGGCAGCTTGGCCGCGGCCTGCGGCGACAAGTCGTGGCCGCTCGCCTACGCCGACCCGGCGAGCTACAACGCCCGCATCCTCGAGGCGCTGTGGCGCGAGGCGGGCGGC
>JBDHSE010000390.1:0-3022 GCA_039807955.1 Ideonella sp.
GCCGCGGCCGACGACATCCGGGCAGACGACGCGAAACTCGCCGCACAGCGCCCGCGCCAGCGTGTCGAAGTCGCGCCCCTGGCGCGCCAGGCCGTGCGCGCAGACGAGCACGCGCGGGTTCGCCGCGTCGCCCCACTCCCAGTACGCCATGCGGTGCAGGCCGCGGGAGTCCATGCATTGCACGTGGTCCAGGCGCGGTTCGGTCATGGCATTGCCCTCGTTCGAATCACAATCGTTTCCCGATAATGGATGCTATCTCCACGACCGCAAGGAACTCCCATGTTGAAAGGCAAGACCGCACTCGTCACCGGCTCCACGAGCGGGATCGGACTCGGCATCGCGCTCGCCCTCGCGCGCCAGGGCGCGGCGATCGTGATGAACGGCTTCGGCGACACGAAGGGGCCGCAGGACGCCGTCAAGGCGCTCGGCGTGCGCGTCGGCTACCACGGCGCCGACATGAGCAAGCCGGCCGAGATCGAGGCGATGATGGCCTACGCCGCGGCCGAGTTCGGCGGTGTCGACATCCTCGTCAACAACGCCGGCATCCAGCACGTCGCGGCGGTCGAGGACTTTCCGCCCGAGCGCTGGGACGCGATCATCGCGATCAACTTGAGCTCGGCGTTTCACACGACGCGCCTGGCGATGCCTTCGATGCGCAAGAAGAACTGGGGCCGCGTCATCAACATCGCGTCGGCGCACGGCCTCGTCGCGTCGGCGCAGAAGTCGGCCTACGTCGCCGCCAAGCACGGCATCGTCGGCTTCACGAAGACGATCGCCCTCGAGGCGGCGACGAGCGGCATCACCGTCAACGCGATCTGCCCGGGCTGGGTGCTGACGCCGCTCGTGCAAAAGCAGATCGACGACCGCGCCAAGCGCGAAGGCATCGCCGTCGCCGACGCGAACAAGGAGCTGCTCGGCGAGAAGCAGCCTTCGCTGCGGTTCACGACACCGGAGCAGCTCGGCGACCTCGCCGTCTTCCTGTGCTCGCCGGCCGGCGACAACGTGTGCGGCGTCGCCTGGGCGGTCGACGGCGGCTGGACGGCGCAGTAGTCCGCCGCGCAGCGCGTGGCGGCTACTTCGTCAGCTGCACGCTGCCCGACACCGACACGCTGACCGCGCTCTTGCCGGCCTCGACCGGCAGCGCCTCGTCGCTCGCCGGCGCGGCCATCGCACGCATGCGCGGTGCCGGAATCGGCGGGCGCGATTCGCCGCTGTTGATGCTCGCCTCGCGCAGCGTGTAGCCGGCGTAGCCGAACTGCTTGGCGGCGTCCGCCGCGCGGGCGCGGTAGTTCGCGATCGCCTGCGCCGTCAGGTCGGCCTCGGTCTTCGCGCGCAGCTCGCGCGACAGGCCGTACTCGACGCGGGCGATCGTCATCGTCGAGATGCGCCCGGCGAGCGCTGCGATCGCCTGCATGTCGCGCCCTTCGACGACGAGCTCGGCGTTGCCCTGCCAGCCGCTGATCGTGTTTTGCTTGTTGTAGCGCGGAAAGAGCGCGAAGTTGCCGGTCTGCACCTCGACCTGGCCGGGCCTGGCCGCCTTCTTCGCCTCGGCGAGCGCCGTATCGAGCGCCTGCTTCAGCGCCGTCTGCACCGCGCTCGCGTCGGCGCCGTCGCGCGTCGCGCTCAGCGTCACCGTCATCGTGTCGCGCGCCACTTCGGTCGTCGCACTCGCCGACAGGTTGACGACGCCTTGCGGCGCGGGCGCCGCCTCGAGCGCTCGTGATGCGCCCGAGAAGGCGATGAGCGCGGCGGTGACGACGGCGGCGAGCGGCTTGTGCATGGGGGTTCCTTCGCGATGGGGTGGTGTGGGTTGCATGCTTGCGGGTACCCGCAAGGGTACAGCGCGCGCCGGCAGGTCCGGGTTGACCGCCGGCCCGCGACCCCTGCCGAGCCCGCACCGAAGATTTGTAACAAGGGGTCAGGCATGCCAAAAACGACCTTCAAACCTGCCGAAAATTGCCGTTGTTACATTTTTGGAGATCAGCACCGATGAACGAACCCATGCCCCGCCGCCCCGACCGCATCGCGATCGTCGATGACGACGCCCGCATCCGCGACCTGCTGCGCCGCTACCTCACGCAGGAGGGCTTCGAGGTGCTGCTCGCCGAGGACGGCAAGGCGCTCAACCGGATGCTCACGCGCGAGACGATCGACCTCATCGTGCTCGACCTGATGCTGCCCGGCGAGGACGGCTTGTCGATCTGCCGCCGCCTGCGCGCGTCGAAGGACGCGACGCCGATCATCATGCTGACGGCCAAGGTCGAGGACGTGGACCGCATCGTCGGCCTCGAGGTCGGCGCCGACGACTACCTGCCCAAGCCCTTCAACCCGCGCGAACTGCTCGCCCGCATCAACGCCGTGCTGCGCCGCCGCCCGGCGATGGAAGCGCCGGGCGCCCCGGCACGCGAGGCGATGACGGTCAGCTTCGGCCCGTTCGAGTTCGACCTCGCGCTGCGCCGGCTCGAAAAGGGCGGCGAGCAGATCGCGCTCACCACCGGCGAGTTCTCGATGTTGAAAGCACTGGTGCGCCACCCGCGCCAGCCTTTGAGCCGCGACAAGCTCGCGCAGCTCGCGCGCGGCCGCGAGTTCGAGCCGTTCGACCGCAGCCTGGACGTGCAGATCTCGCGCCTGCGCAAGATGCTCGAGCCCGATCCGGCGCAGCCGCGCTACATCCAGACGGTGTGGGGCGTGGGCTACGTGTTCGTGCCGGACGGCGCGGCTTAATGTGACCCACCCCCTACGCGCTTCGCGCGCCCCCTCGAGGGGGCACCGCTGGCGGACCGGCAGAGCCGGATCCGCGGCGGTCGCTTGGGAAGACCAAGTTCATGCGTCGCGGGTGGCGCTTCGGCGCTATGGATACATGACGCGAGACCGCTGATCGAACCCGTCGGCGCCCCTCGCGCCGGACGCAGCCACAGACCGCGGCGTGAGCGCCGCTTGACTTCATGCCGCGTAAGCACGTTGCGCTGAGCCTGTTCTGGCGCACCTTCTTCCTGCTCGCCGCGCTTCTGCTGGGCGGCGT
>JBDHSE010000391.1:0-3018 GCA_039807955.1 Ideonella sp.
GTGCGCCTGGAAGCGCTCGAGCTTGGCGGCGTAGATGTCGCGGTCGCGGCGGGTCGTGCTCGACTGCATCGCCAGTTCGAGTTGCTCGCGCGCGAGCGGCACCTCGCCGAGCTTGGCGTACGCGACAGCGAGCCAGAAGTGCGATTCGGCGTGGTACGGCGAGCGCTCGACCTCGCGCAGGAAGAAGTCGCGCGCGGCCTTCGCGTCGCCGTTCTTCAGCGCGACGCGGCCGCGGTCGAAGTCGCCGAATGGCGCCTGCGGCTGCAACTGCGTGAGCCGCGTCCGCAACGCCGCCGCTTCGGCGCCGCGACCCTCGTCGGCGAGGACCTGGGCGAGGTTGAAGACGATCTGCGGGTTGTCGGGCTGCTTCGCGTAGGCCAGGCGCAGGGTGTGCTCGGCAAGGCTCGTGTCGCCATGGCGCCGGTAGATCACGCCGAGCGTGTTGAGCGCGCGAACAAAGCCGGGGTCCTGCACGATCGCCTCGCGCGCGAACCAGTACGCGTCGTCGATGCGGCCTTGCGCCAGCGTCTCGGCGGCGCGGTTGTTCATGTACATCGCAAGCACCGTCGCCTCGGACAGCACATGCTCCTTCTGGCCGCGCAGGTCGGCCGGGGGCAGGAAGTCGATCGTCACCGCCTCGGTGAAGGGCCCGGCCCAGCGCGCGCCGCCGATGCGCTGGCCGAGCGTCAGGTTGATGTGGTCGATGACGAAGTCGATGCCGCCGTTGCGGCCCCACAGCTCGTCGGTGACGACGCTTTGAAAGCGCACCGGGATGCCGAGTTCCTTGGCGAATGCCGCCGTCATGATGACGAGCGACAGGCAGTTGCCCGACCGTGCGGCAAACGCCTGCGCCGCATTGCGCGTCATCACCGAGTCGTATTCGAGCTTCAGCTCGCTCTTCTTGTAGAGCGCATCGACGAGCAGTTCGGTACGGCCGCGAGCGAGGATGCGTCCTTCGATGCCGCCCACGAGGTAGGCCTTCATCTCGGGGCTGAGGGCGAACACGTCGGCGGCGCGGATCGGCTCCGATGCCGGTGCGAAGCGGGCGTCGGCGAAGACCGAGGCGTCCGGCTTCGAGGTGACAGGCGGGCTTGCGCAGGCGCCGAGCAGTGCGCTGCAGATCAGGATCGCGGCCAGGACCCTCATCGCGTCCCCCAGGTAACTCCGCGGCGGCGCGCCGCGCGCGCCACTCATGCTCATCGTAGTCGCAAACCGGCGCGCTGTCAGCGCCGGCTACTCCCCCATGCTCAACGCTTGCGCGATCCGCCGAACAGCGAGCCGAGCACGCCGCGCACGATCTCGCGGCCGACCGACGAGCCGATGGTGCGCATCGCCGAGCGCGCGGCCGATTCGGCCAGGCCCTCGTGCTTGCCGCCGCGCGGGCCGGTCGAGCCGAACAGCACGCCCTTGAGTTCGTCGAGCATGCCGCCGGCATCGCCCGCGGCGCCTCCGGCCGGGCTTCCCGAGGTGGCAGCCGGTCCGCTGCCGGCGGGCGCGCCGCGCGCGGTATCGGCCGGCACGCTGCCGGCCCCGGCCACAGCGCGGCCCTTTAGCATCTCGAACGCCGATTCGCGATCGACCGCCTTCTCGTAGACGCCGGCAACGAGCGAGTTGGCGATCAGCGCCTTGCGCTGCTCGGCGCTGATCGGGCCGATCTGGCTGCCGGGCAGGAGGACGAACGCGCGGTCGGTCGGGCAGGGCCGGCCCTTGGCGTCGAGGAAGCTGACGAGCGCCTCGCCGACGCCCAGCTCGGTGATCGCGGCGCCGATGTCGAGCCCCTTGTTCGGCCGCATCGTCTCGGCCGCCGACTTCACCGCCTTCTGGTCGCGCGGCGTGAAGGCGCGCAGCGCGTGCTGGACGCGGTTGCCGAGCTGGCCGAGCACGACGTCGGGGATGTCGAGCGGGTTCTGCGTCACGAAGTAGACGCCGACGCCTTTCGATCGCACGAGCCGCACGACGAGCTCGATGCGCTCGACGAGCGCGGCCGGCGCGTCCTTGAACAGCAGGTGCGCCTCGTCGAAGAAGAACACGAGCTTGGGCTTGTCGAGATCGCCGACCTCGGGCAGGCTCTCGAACAGCTCGGAGAGCATCCACAGCAGGAAGGTCGCGTAAAGGCGCGGCGCCGTCAGCAGCTTGTCGGCGGCGAGGATGTTGACGAGGCCCTTGCCGTCGCTCGTCTGCATGAAGTCCGATATGTCGAGCATCGGCTCGCCGAAGAACTTGTCGCCGCCCTGTTCCTCGATCTGCAGCAGGCCGCGCTGGATCGCGCCGATGCTCGCCGCGCTGACGTTGCCGTAGCCGGTCTTGAACTGCGCCGCGTTGTCGCCGATGTGCTGCAGCAGCGCGCGCAGGTCCTTCAGGTCGAGCAGCAGCAGGCCGTTGTCGTCGGCGATCTTGAACGCGATCTGCAGCACGCCCTGCTGCGTCTCGTTGAGCGCGAGCATGCGCGCCAGCAGAAGCGGGCCGAGGTCGCTCACCGTCGCGCGCACCGGGTGGCCCTGCTCGCCGAAGACGTCCCACAGCGTCGTCGGGCAGGCGATGCTTTGCGGCGGCTCGATGCCGCGATCCTTCAGCACCGCGGCGAGCTTGGGCGCGAGCGTTCCGGCCTGGCTGATGCCGGTCAGGTCGCCCTTCACGTCGGCCATGAAGACCGGCACGCCGCGCAGCGAAAAGCCCTCGGCGAGCGTCTGCAGCGTGATCGTCTTGCCGGTGCCGGTGGCGCCGGTGATGAGGCCGTGGCGGTTCGCGAGCGCGGGCAGCAATTCGCATTCGATCTGCTCGCGGCGGGCGACGAGGATGGGTTCGGGCATGGCAAGGCTCCGGGGCCGGGAAAGTAAAATTGCAGTCTATCGAAAGACCCCGCCGCCAACGGCGCCGCATTCAGGAGCACTCTCAGATCATGGCGGGACATTCCAAGTGGGCCAACATCCAGCACCGCAAGGGCCGCCAGGACGAGAAGCGGGGCCGGATCTGGACCCGCATCATCCGCGAGATCGTCGTCGCCGCGCGCCAGGGCGG
>JBDHSE010000392.1:0-3018 GCA_039807955.1 Ideonella sp.
TGCGCGAGCACGCCCGCGAGCGGATGGGCAAGACGGCGGCGACGCGCGGCGCGATCGAGATCGGCTCGGCGCTGCTGGGCCTCGGCAACGGCGGGCGCTACCTCGCCGACATGGGCGGCCAGCTCGTCACGCTCAAGTTCAGCCGCGACGACGAGACCGAGGCCGACCTCGTCGGCCTGGAGCTTGCCGCCCGCGCCGGCTACGATCCGCGCGCCGCGATCACGCTGTGGCAGAAGATGGCCGCCGCATCGAAGGGCGCGCCGCCGCAATGGCTGTCGACGCACCCGAGCGGCAGCTCGCGGATCAAGGACATCGAGGCCGCCCTGCCGGCCGTGATGCCGCTCTACGAGCGTGCCGAGAAGCCGGATCGCGTCTACGGCCCGCCGCCGAAGCGCAAGGGCTGACCGGCAGAGCGCGCCTGTTTCAGGGCAGGAACACTTCGACCTCGAGCCCTTCGACGGCGCCGAAGTGTTTGACGTTGGCGGTGAGTACCTTCAGTCTGCGCTCGACTGCGGTAGCTGCGATCAACGCATCGCCCATCTGCAGCCCGTGACTCAGGCTGAGGTTCTCCATCAACTCGACGGCGCGCAGCGTGATGGCCTCGGTGACCGGCAGGAGCGTCGCGTGGCGCTTGTCGAGCATCTTCTTCACCGCAACCAGTTCGGCCTTGTTGCGGATGCCCTGCAGCACTTCGAGGTAGCTGATGGCCGAAAGGACAAGCGCGCCGCGTTGATCGAGCCGGCGTGCGGCACTGGCGTAGCCGCGAAGATGCCAGATCAGTACATCGGTATCGACCAGCATCCGGGCGAGCCTCAACGCTCGCTGCGTGAGCCGTCGCGCCTGTAGCGGGGCTCACGGATCTTGCGGACGTAGGCCGTCACGTCGGCGATGTCCTCGCGATCGCGCCAGATGCCGAAGGCCGGATCGTCGGTCGCGAAGTCAACCGCAGGCGCAGCCTGCCCCTCGGCTTCGATACGAACCGTCACCAGCGCGTCGCCCGGCTTGGCGAGCTTCGCGCGCCACTTCTCCGGCAGTTCGGCGACCGGCACATGCTCGAACACGACGGCGTTCATCGCTTGTCCTTTCTTCGGCTGCTTCGCCTCCGCAAGCAGTAGCGGCTTCGGCAAGCGGCGCGGGGAAGTTGCCGCTACTCTACGACGAAACGTGCATCAGCCTTCGAGCTGCGGCACGACGACCCAGCGCCCTTCGAAGCGGACGATGCGCACCGTGCCGCCGAAGACATCGACGAGCTCCCGATGGATTCGCGGGTCGTCGCTTGCACCGACCGCCCGCACCCGCCCTGCTTCGAGGACGATCAGGCGGTCGGCGAGCAGCGCGAGCGAGAGGTCGTGGAGCACGCTGACGACGGTGACGCCGGCGCGCGCCTGCGCGCGCAGCAGCCGCACGATCGCGACCTGGAACGGCGGGTCGAGGTGCGTCGTCGGCTCGTCGAGCAGCAGCACCGGCGCGCCGACGGCGAGCGCGCGGGCGACGAGCACGCGCTGGCGCTCGCCGCCGGAAAGCTCGGCGAGTCGCCGGTCGTGCGCGGCGTCGCAGCCGGCATCGCGCATTGCGCGATCGATGCGCGACGCGTCGTCGCGCGTCAGCGCGCCGAGCAGTCCGGTGCTCGGCAGCCGGCCAAGCGCGACGACCTCGCGCACCGTCAGCTCGCCGCTGGTGTCGGCCTGCTGCGACAGCCAGGCAAGCCGCGCGGCGCGCGCGGCGGGCGCGAGCCGCGCGATGTTCTCGCCGTCGATCCGCACCTCGCCGTCCGCGAGCGGCAGCAGGCCGGCCATCGCCCGCAGCAAGGTCGACTTGCCGGCGCCGTTCGGGCCGACGATCGCCGACCAGCCGGGGCCGGCGTCGACGCTCGCGCCGCGCAGTGCCTGGGTGCTGCCGAGCACGACGCTCGCGCCGGTCACTTGCAGCGTGCTCACGCCTGCGGCCTCGGGCGGTCAGCCGATCCCGGCGCGCGGCAGCGGGCGGGCCGCCGGGCGGGGTTCATCGCGGCCGGCCCCGGTTGAGGAGCCAGATGAGGTAGCCGCCGCCGAGGATCGCCGTCAGCACGCCGACCGGCACCTCCTGCGGCGCGACGAGCGAGCGCGCGAGCACGTCGGCGGCGAGCAGCAGCGCGCCGCCCGCGGCGGCGCTGGCGGCGAGATTGAAGCCGTGCGTGCCGGGCGCGAAGCGGCGCACGAGGTGCGGCGCGACGAGGCCGACGAAGGCGATCAGCCCGGCCTGCGAAACGGCGACGCCGGTCGCGAGCGCGATCGCGGCGACGAACGCGACGCGCACCTTGGCGAGCGGCAGGCCGAGGCTCCTCGCCGTGTCGTCGCCGAGTGTCAGCGCGTCGAGCGCGCGCGCCAGCCGCCAGCACGGCGGCAACGTGACGGCGAGGCCGGCGGCGAGCACCGCGCAGTCGCCCCAGCCGAGGAATCCGGTGCTGCCGAGCATGAAGGTCTGCTTGCCGCGCAGCGCGTCGGGCGCGGCGGTCGTGATGAGGTCGCTGATCGCGGCGAGCACGACGCCGACGACGACGCCGGCCAGCAGCAGCCGCGTCGTCTGCTGCGCGCCGCGCGCGAGGGCGAGCGTCAGCAACACGCCGAGCAGAGCACCGGCAAACGCCGCGCCGACGAGGCCGATGCGCGCCGCGACGCCATCGATGCCGAGCCCCGCCGCCTGGCCGGCGAGGATGTTCGACGCGAGCACGATGACGACGGCGAGCGACGCGCCCGACGCCGAGCCGAGCAGGTAGGGGTCGGCGAGCGGGTTGCGAAACAGCCCCTGCGCGACGGCGCCGGCCAGGCCGAGCAGCGCGCCGGTGAGCCACGCGCCGAGCGTGCGCGGCGCGCGGATCTCGCCGATGATGAGCCGCGCATCGGCGCTGTCCCAGGTCTGGATGAAGGCGTGCCACGAGACGCCGTCGCTGCCGGCGACGAGGCCGGCGGCGGCGATCAGCAGCGTCGCGCCGGCGAGCGACGCGACCAGCAGACGGCGGCGGCTGGCGTCGGCGGCGGC
>JBDHSE010000393.1:0-3018 GCA_039807955.1 Ideonella sp.
AAGCGCTTTCGCGAGCCGGTGCTCGTCAGCGGCACCGACGGCGTCGGCACCAAGTTGAAGCTCGCCTTCGAGTGGGACGCGCACGACGGCGTCGGCATCGACCTCGTCGCGATGAGCGTGAACGATGTCCTCGTGCAGGGCGCCGAGCCGCTCTTCTTCCTCGACTACTTCGCCTGCGGCAAGCTCGACGTCGACACCGCCGAGCGCGTCGTCGCCGGCATCGCGCGCGGCTGCGAGGAATCGGGCTGCGCGCTGATCGGCGGCGAGACGGCCGAGATGCCGGGCATGTACCCGCCGGGCGAATACGACCTCGCCGGCTTTTGCGTCGGCGCGGTCGACAAGAGCGAGATCGTCGACGGCCGCGCGATCGCACCCGGCGACGTCGTGCTCGGCCTCGCGTCGAGCGGCATCCATTCGAACGGCTATTCGCTCGTGCGCCGCATCGTCGAGCGTGCCGGCGCGGCCGGCCTGCCGGCGATGCTCGACGGCATGCCGTTTCGCGAGCGCGTGATGATGCCGACCCGGCTCTACGTCAAGCCGGTGCTCGGGGCGCTGCGCGAGCTGCGCATCAAGGGCATGTCGCACATCACCGGCGGCGGGCTCATCGAGAACATCCCGCGCTGCCTGCCGGCCACATGCAAGGCAGTGCTCGACAAGCGCAGCTGGCCGCGGCCCGAGGTCTTCTCGTGGCTGCAGCAAGAAGGCGGCGTCGCCGAAGCCGAGATGCACCGCACCTTCAACTGCGGCATCGGCTTCGTCGTCATCGTTGACGCTGCGGATGCCGATCGTGCCGCCGCACTGCTCGCTGCGCACGGGCAGACGGCGTTTCGGATCGGCCGGGTCGAGGCCCGGCAGGGCGACGACGCCGCAACGCAGGTGGTCTGACCCGGCCTGCCGCGTCAGTGCAGCCGCGGCGGCGTCGCGCGCCGCAGTTCGGCGAGGCGATCGACGAGGGCGTGCCGGTCCTGCGCCGCCGGCCGATGGTCGAGGTAGGTCGCGATGTCCTGCGCCGCCTCGTCGGTGCGGCCGAGTTCGGCATACGTCAGACCGCGGTCGCGCTGCTCCTCCCAGTCCTGCGGCAGCAGCACGACGAGGCGCTGCTGCACCGCGAGCAGCCGCACCCAATCCTCGGCGCCGCGATGGATCTCCTTCAGGTTGCGCAGCATGCGGGCGACGACGTCGCGCGCCGACGCCGATTGCAGGAAGAGGCCGAGCGGCATCTCGTCCTCGTCGGCCAGGCCGTGGCGCTGGCGATAGGGCTCGAGCATCTCGGCCAGGTCCTCGCGCGACAGCGAGCGGCCGTTGAACGGATCGATCAGCACCTCGCCCTGCTTCTGACCCTGGTTCAGGCGCAGCTTGACGAGGAAGTGCCCGGGGAACGACACACCGCGCGCGCGCAGGCCGATCTGCTGCGCGAACTCGATGTAGAGCACGGCGAGCGTGATCGGGATGCCGCGGCGCGAGCTCAGCACCAGATGCAGATAGCTGTTGCGCGGGTCGTAGTAGTCGTTGACATTGCCGGCGAAGCCCAGCTCGTGGAAGAAGAAGCGGTTGAGCAGCCTGAGGCGCTGCAGCGGCACGGCGTCGGCCGGCACGCGGCGGCCAAGCTTCGCGCCGAGCGCGTCGATCTCGGCCAGCACCGCCTGCACGTCGAGCCGCGGATGTTCGTCCTGCGCGATGCTCACTGCCGCCTCGACGAGCGACAGGCTCTCGTCCTCGGCGACGAGCGTGGCGAAGTAGTCGAGCGCACTCGGGATCGCGAACTGAAGCGGGCCTGGCATGGCGCCAGTGTAGGCCAGCGCCGCGGCAGCCGCGCGGCACGAGTGCGCGCGGTGCGGCGCGCGTTCAGCCGCGCCTTGCGAACTGCTTGAGCGGCAGGCCCAGCAGCAGCAAGGCGCCGAAATAGATCACGGCCGCAGCGGCGAGCGAAGCCGCGAGCAGCCCGATGCGCAGTGCCGGCTGCGCACCGAGGCCGACCCAGTCGATCGCGCGCGCCGCGAACGCGAGGCCGGCGCCCATCAGCGCGGTCGCGACGAGAACCCGCGCGCCGAACGCCGGCCAGCCCGGCAGCGGCTTGTAGACGCCGCTGCGGCGCAGCCCGACGAGCAGCAGCGCCGAATTGCAGATCGCCGCCAGCCCGATCGACAGCGCGAGCCCGGCGTGGCCGAGGAACGGCACGAACGCGAGGTTCATCAACTGCGTCAGCACGAGCATCGCGATCGCGATCCGCACCGGCGTCTTGATGTCCTGGCGCGCATAGAAACCCGGCGCGAGCACCTTGACGCCGATGAGCCCCATCAGGCCGACGCCGTAGCCCATCAGCGCGCGCACCGTCATCTGCACGTCCTGCGCATCGAACGCGCCGTAGTTGTAGAGGCTCGCAACGAGCGGCGCCGGAAAGACGACGAGCGCCATCGCGCACGGCAGCGCGAGCAGCACGACGAGGCGCAGCCCCCAGTCGAGCAGACCCGAGTACGTTGCAGCGTCGCCGCCCGCCTGCGCCGCCGAGAGCTGGGGCAGCAACACGACGCCGAGCGCGACGCCGAGCAGCGCGGTCGGGAACTCCATCAGCCGGTCGGCGTACGTCAGCCACGAGACAGCACCGACGCCGACGTGCGACGCGATCTGGGTGTTGATGAGGAGCGAGAGCTGCGCGACCGAAACGCCGAGCAGCGCCGGCAGCATCAACTGCAGGATGCGGTGCAGCCCGGGATGGTCGAGCGCGGCGCGCATGCCGGCGATCGAGATCGCGATGCGCGGCAGCGTGCCGATGCGCATCAGCGCCGGGATCTGCAGCGCGAGCTGGGCGACGCCGCCGGCCATCACGCCGACCGCCAGCGCATAGATCGGCGCGATGCCCCAGTCGCGAAAGCGCGGCGCGAGCAGCCACGCCGCGGCGATCACGCACAGGTTGAGCAGCACCGGCGTCACGGCCGGGATCGCGAAGCGCTTCCAGGTGTTGAGGACGCCGGCCGACAGCGCGACGAGCGACATGCACGCGATGTAGGGAAACATCAG
>JBDHSE010000394.1:0-3012 GCA_039807955.1 Ideonella sp.
GCCATGATCTCGGCTTCCTTCGCGGCGACGATGCGGTCGATCTCGGCGATCATGCGATCGGTGAGCTTTTGCAGCTCGTCGAGCGAGCGGCGCTCCTCGTCCTCGCCGATCGCCTTGTCCTTGAGCAGGCGCTTGGCGTGCTCGTTGGCGTCGCGGCGCAGGTTGCGCACCGCGATGCGCGCCTCCTCGCCGGCGTGGCGCACGACCTTCGTCAGGTCGCGCCGGCGCTCCTCGGTCAGCGCCGGCATCGGCACCCGCAGCAGGTCGCCCTGCGCGGCCGGGTTCAGGCCGAGGTCGGATTCGCGGATCGCCTTCTCGATCTTCTGCCCCATGCCCTTTTCCCACGGCTGGACGCTGATCGTTCGGGCGTCGAGCAGCGTCACGTTGGCGACCTGGCTGATCGGCACCATAGCGCCGTAGTACTCGACGTGGACCTGGTCGAGGATGCCGGGGTGCGCGCGGCCGGTGCGGATCTTCGTCAGCTCGTGCTTGTAGGCGTCGATCGAGCGTTGCATCTTCTGCTCGGCGGTGTGGCGGATGTCCTCGGTCGTCATTCGTCTGGCTCCTCAAACGTGGACGAGCGTGCCCTCGTCCTCTCCGCGCACGACGCGCTCGAGCGCGCCGGGCTTGAAGATGGAAAACACCTTGATCGGCAGCTTCTGGTCGCGGCACAGCGCGAACGCGGTCGCGTCCATCACCTTCAGGTTGCGCACGATCGCCTCGTCGAAGCTGATCTTCGCGTAGCGCGTCGCGTGCGGGTCGGTGTTGGGATCGGCCGTATAGACGCCGTCGACCTTGGTCGCCTTGAGCACGATCTCGGCGCCGACTTCGGCGCCGCGCAGCGCGGCGGCGGTGTCGGTCGTGAAGAACGGGTTGCCGGTGCCGGCGGCGAAGATCACGACCTTGCCTTCCTCGAGATACTGCAAGGCCTTCGGCCGTACGTACGACTCGACGACCTGCTCGATCGCGATCGCCGACATCACGCGCGCGGTGATGCCCTCCTGGCGCATCGTGTCGGCCAGCGCGAGCGAGTTCATCACCGTCGCCAGCATCCCCATGTAGTCGGCCGTCGCCCGGTCCATGCCGACCGAGCCGCCGGCGACACCGCGGAAGATGTTGCCGGCGCCGATCACGATCGCAAGTTCGCAGCCGAGCTTCGTCACCGCCTGGATCTCGCTCACCATGCGAACGATCGTCGCGCGGTTGATGCCGTAGGCGTCGTCGCCCATCAGGGCCTCGCCCGAGAGCTTGAGCAAGATGCGCTTGTACATCGGCATGCGGTGGGACCCTCGTTGGCCGTACGGTGGCTGTGCGGTCGGGAAGTCTAGCGCGCGCCTCAGCCGCCCTTGGCGGCGGCGACCTGCGCCGCGACCTCGGCGGCGAAGTCGTCCGCCTTCTTCGCGATGCCTTCGCCGACGACGTACAGCGTGAAGCCCGAAAGCTTCGTGCCCTTTTCCTTCAGCATCTGCTCGACGGTCTGCTTGTCGTTCTTGACGAAGGCCTGCGCGTAGAGGCTGACCTCCTTCAGGTACTTCTGCACCGATCCCTCGACGCGCCGGGCGACGATCTCGGCCGACTGCGCCGGCTTGCCCTCGGCCTTCGCCTTCTCGGCGTCCTCGGCGGCCTTCAGCGCGGCGACGTTGCGCTCCTTGTCGATCAGCTCGGCCGGCACGTCGGCGGCCGAGAGGGCGACCGGCTTCATCGCCGCGACGTGCATCGCGACGTCCTTGGCCGCGACCGCATCGCCGTCGAACTCGACGACGACGCCGATGCGCGTGCCGTGCAGATACGAGGCCAGGCTCGCGTCACCGGCGAAGCGCTTGAAGCGGCGGATCGACATGTTCTCGCCGATCTTGCCGATGAGCGCCGCGCGCCGCGCGTCGACCGTCTCGCCGTCGATCTCGAGCGCCGAAAGCGCCGCGACATCGGCCGGGTTCTTCTGCGCGATCAGTTGCGCGAGCGTCTTGCCGAAGGCGAGGAAATCATCGTTCTTGGCGACGAAGTCGGTTTCGCAGTTGAGCTCGACCATCGCGCCGGTCGCGCCGTCGAGGTGCACCGCGACGATGCCCTCGGCCGTGATGCGCGACGACGCCTTGCTCGCCTTGCTGCCGAGCTTGACGCGCAGCAGCTCCTCGGCCTTGTCCATGTCGCCGCCGGCCTCGGTCAGCGCCTTCTTGCACTCCATCATCGGGGCGTCGGTCTTGGCGCGCAGCTCGCCGACCATGCTTGCGGTAATTGCAGCCATCTTGCAGTCTTGTCCTTCAGTCTTCAGGGGATGCGAAAAAGGGGCTACGCGAGCCCCTTCGTTCGCCGGCCGGGCGTCGCCGCGCGGCGGGCCGAAAAGGGGAATCAGGCGTCTTCGCTGACTTCCACGAACTCGTCGCCGTCGCCGGCCACCGCCTGCACGAGTTCGTTCGTCGCGTTGGCCTTGCCGTCGAGCACGGCGTCGGCGACCGCCTTCGCGTAGAGCGCGACAGCCTTCGACGAATCGTCGTTGCCCGGAATCACGTAGTCGATGCCGACCGGCGAGTGGTTCGAGTCGACGACGCCGATGATCGGGATGCCGAGCTTCTTCGCCTCGGCGACCGCGATCTTGTGATAACCGACGTCGATGACGAACATCGCGTCGGGCAGCGCCGTCATGTTCTGGATGCCGCCGATGTCCTTCTCGAGCTTCGCCAGCTCGCGCTCGAACATCAGCGCTTCCTTCTTGATGCGGATCTCGTTGCCGGCCTCGACCTGGGCCTGCATCTCCTTCAAGCGCTTCAACGAGCCCTTGACGGTCTTGAAGTTCGTCAGCATACCGCCGAGCCAGCGCTGGTCGACATACGGCATGCCGCAGCGCAGCGCCTCGGCCGCGATCACCTCGCGCGCCTGACGCTTGGTGCCGATCATCAGGATCGTGCCGCGCCGGCTGGCGAGCTGGCGGATGAACTTCATCGCCTCTTCGAAGAGCGGCTGCGTCTTCTCGAGGTTGATGATGTGGATCTTGTTGCGATGGCCGTAGATGTA
>JBDHSE010000395.1:0-3008 GCA_039807955.1 Ideonella sp.
AGGGCCTGCCGTGGGAGCAGTGCTGACGCTCTACGGCGCGCGGGGCAGCGGATCGGCTGCGATCGAAGCCGCGCTCGTGCTGTGCGGCGCGCCGTACCGCGTCGTCACCGCCGCGACGTGGGAGGCCGATTCGGCGCTCGAAGAACTGCGCCAAGCCAATCCGATGCAGCAGGTTCCGACGCTCGTGCTCGAAGACGGCAGCGCGCTCGGCGAAAGCGCGGCGATCCTGATCCACCTCGGCCTCGTCCATCCGGCATCGAACCTGCTGCCGGCCGACGCACCGGCGCGGGCGCAGGCGATGCGCGGCCTCGTCTTCATCGCCGCCAACTGCTACGCCGCGATCGGGGTCATCGACTATCCCGAACGCTGGTGCACCGACGCCGGCGCGGCCGATGAATTGCGCCGCGGTGCAAGAGCGCGGCTGCATCACTGCTGGGACGTGTTCGCCGACACCTTCGGCGCACCGCAGCCGTTCTTCGGCGGCGCGGCGCCGGGCGCGCTCGACATCCATGCGGCGGTCGTCTCGCGCTGGTCCGGCGCGCGTGCGCACTTGCGGCGCGTGCGGCCGGCGCTGCACGCGCTCGTCGAGCGCGTCGATTCGCACCCGGTGCTCGCGCCGGTCTTCGCGCGGCACTGGCCGCAGTGACGTGGCGGCGGCGCGCAGCGAACCGCTCAGCGCCGCCGCACGATCCAGGCCCAGGCGGCGCGGATGCGTCTGGCGCGATCCTCGAACAGGAAGGATCCGGCGAGCACCAGGATCGCCGAGACGAGCCCGGTCAAGAGCGCCTCGGCGTGCCGGAAGCCGAAGTGGTTCGGATGCGACCAGGCGTCCGCGAACGCCGTCAAGACCCCGACGAGGAGCGCGTTGCCCCAGCGGTTGCGGTACAGGCGCCCGAGCGGCGTGATGCTCAGCAGCAGCGCAAGCAAGCCGGTGACGAGGCCGGTCTGCAACGCCAGCGCCCAGTGCGCCGCGCTCACGAGGTTGCCGAAGCTGCCCGGCATGCAGCCCATGCAGGCGGTCGTCGGCTGCCAGAAGCGCTGGACGAAGATCCACGCGCGCTGCCGCAGGCTGAAGGCCGGGATCGCCACTTTCGATCTGGCGAAGGTCAGACGTCGATTTGGCGGCCGGCCGACATGCTCACGGCATCGTCTGGCCCGACCGCGTTCAGTCCGGCAGCGCGGGCACGATGATGATCTTGCCCGTCGCGCTGCGCGACGCCAGTGCGTTCAGAGCCGCGGGCACCTGCGACAGGGGATAGCGGGCGCTGATGAGAGGCTTCAGCCTGCCCTCGCGCAGCCAGCCGATGAGCTGCGCCATCGCGGCCCGGTTCGCCTCGGGCTCATGGGCCGCGAACTCGCCCCAGTAGACGCCGATGATCGACGCTTCCTTCAGCAGCGGCACGTTCAGCGCGATGCGCGGAATCTCGCCGTTGGCGAAACCGATCACGAGGTAGCGGCCGCGGCGCGCGATGGCGCGCATCGCAGGCTCGGTGTAGCCGCCGCCGACCGGGTCGTAGATCACGTCCGGCCCCTTGCCGCCGGTTGCCGCCTTGATCGCGGCGCGCAGGTCCTGCGTCGTGTAGTTGATCAGTTCGTCGGCGCCGTGCGCCTTGCAGACGGCGAGCTTGGCGTCGCTCGACGCGGCGGCGATGACGCGCGCGCCGACCGCCTTGCCGATCTCGACCGCCGCGAGGCCGACGCCGCCCGCCGCGCCGAGCACGAGCATCGTCTCGCCCGCTTTCAACTGCCCGCGATCGACGACCGCATGGTGCGACGTGCCGTAGACCATCATGAACGCCGCCGCGACTTCCGCATCGATGCCGGGCGGGATGGGAATCAGCCGGTTCGCCGGTGCGACGGCCTGCTCGGCGAAGCCGCCGGTGCCGACGAAGGCGATCACCCTCGCGCCGACCTTCACGCCCGCCACGCCTTCTCCGAGCGCGCTGACGGTGCCGGCGATTTCGGTGCCGGGCGTGAACGGCAACTCCGGCTTCATCTGGTACTTGCCCTCGATCAGCAGCAGGTCCGGAAAGTTCACCGACGCCGCGTCGATCTCGATCAGCACCTCGCCGGCCTGCGGATGCAGCGCCGGCAACTCCTCGACGACGAGCCCAGCGGGCGGGCCCCAGGCATGGCAGCGGACGGCTTTCATCGATCGAACTTCCTCGGTTGGGTCGGCGCCCGGGATCGCGGGTGGCACGTTGCGCGAGACCCGCGGGGCAGCCTCGCAGTTTATGTCGAGCCCGAGGCCGCGTGCCGCGCCGGCGGATGGCCGTAAGGGAAATGCCGGATTCGGCGCTGCGACGCCGCAGGCGGCCGATGTCGCTACGTATAGTCGCGCATCCGCATCGAGGAGCGATCTTGAATCCTGGCCGATCCGACTGGCGAGAGCAACTGCAAGCGCGCGCCGCGCAGCCGCCGCGCGTGCCGCGCCGCCCGCTCTTCCTCGCCGGTGTCGAGACGCCGATCGGTTCGATCGAACCGATGCTCGCCGACGCGTTGCGCGCCGCCGGCATGCCGCTGCGCGAGCAGGGCGACGCCGAGTGCATCGGCGGCGCACCCGACGCCGCGCTCGCGCGCATCGCGCGCTGGCTCTTCGAGCAAGGCCGAAGCGGCAAGTGGCGCGACGAGTTGCTCGCCGTGACCGACGAAGCGCTGCAGCGGCGCGCCGTCGTCGAGCGCGCCGCTGTGCGGCCGCTCGGCATCGCGACCTTCGCGGTGCACCTCGTCGGCTTCTCGCCTGCGGGCGATGTCTGGGTCCAGCAGCGCGCCCTCGACAAGGCGACCGACCCCGGCCAGTGGGACACGCTCGTCGGCGGCCTCGTCGCGGCCGAGGAGAGCGACGCGCTCGCGCTCGAACGCGAGACCTGGGAGGAGGCGGGCCTGCGCATCGGCGCGCTGCAAGCGCTCGCGAAGGCCGATCGCATCACGGTGCGCCGGCCGCTGCGCGAGGGCTACATGGTCGAGCACATCGACGTCTTCGAAGCCGTCGTTCCCGACGCCATGAA
>JBDHSE010000396.1:0-3007 GCA_039807955.1 Ideonella sp.
CTTCGTCGAGCGCCGCGAGCATCGGCAGCACGGCGTCGAAGATGCGGGTCTCGCGCGTCAGGCGGGCTTCGTAGCGCGCGAGAAACTCGTCGCGCAGCGCGAGGAACTCCGGGTCGTCGGGCGTCACCCGCAGCGCCGCGCCGACCATGCCGCGCGCGCCGCTGCCGACCATCGGGCGCAGTTGCCCGTACGGCAAGGCGGGGAGCCCGCGCTGCAGGCGCATCTCGTTGCCGGCGCCGGCCAGATCCGGCGCGCTGTCGACCAGCGTGCCGTCGAGGTCGAAGAGGACGACGCGCGGGGCGGCATTCAAGGTTGCGCCCCCTTGTGCCGCGGCCGGCGGTGCGACCGGATGCGCCGCGCGTGCCTCATGCCGGGCGCTGGCAGGCAACGAGGTAGTTGACGCTCGTGTCGTCGCCGAGCGCGTAGCGCTGGGTGATCGGGTTGTACGTCATGCCGCGCGTGGCGCGCAGTTCCAGCCCGGCGTCACGGCACCACTGCGCCAGCTCGCTCGGCCGGATGAAGCGTGCGTACTCGTGGGTGCCTTTGGGCAGCAGGTTGAGCACATGTTCGGCACCGACGATCGCGAAGAGGAACGCCTTCGGGTTGCGGTTGAGCGTCGAGAAGAAGGCCCAGCCGCCGGGCTTCACGAGCGCCGCGCAGGCGTTGACGATCGACCGCGGATCGGGGACGTGCTCGAGCATCTCCATGCAGGTCACGGTGTCGAACTTGGCCGGCTGCTCCCTCGCCAGATCCTCCGCCGAGACCTCGCGGTAGTCGAGCGATTCGGTGCCGGCTTCGAGCGCATGCAATTGCGCGACCCGGAGCGCCTTGGTCGAGAGGTCGATGCCGAGCACCTTCGCGCCGCGGCGCGCCATCGCGTCGGACAGCACGCCGCCGCCGCAGCCGACGTCGAGCACATCGCGGCCTGCGAGCGGCGCCAAGCCGTCGATCCACCCGAGGCGCAGCGGATTGATCTGGTGCAGCGGCTTGAACTCGCCTTCGAGGTCCCACCAGCGGTGGGCGAGGTCACTGAACTTGGCGAGTTCCTGCGGATCGGCGTTCGTCATGGCCCGATGGTACAGAAGCGAAGCAGGCACGAAAAACCCCGCCGAAGCGGGGTTTTGTGCGTGACCCGGGAGGCGGGTTACTTCGGCGAGCGGGTACCGACCATCTCGATCTCGACCCGGCGGTTCTTCGCGCGGCCTTCGGCGGTCTTGTTGCTCGCGATCGGCTGCGACTTGCCCTTGCCCTCGGTGTAGATGCGGTTCTTCTCGACACCCTTGCTCACGAGGTACTGCTTGACCGCGTTGGCACGGCGCTCGGACAGCTTCAGGTTGTATTCGACGGTGCCGATCGAGTCGGTATGGCCGACGGCGATGATCACTTCGAGGTTCAAACCGGACATCTTGCTGACGAGGTCGTCGAGCTTGGCCTTGCCTTCGGGCTTGAGCGCGTACTTGTCGAAGTCGAAGAACGCGTCGGCGGCGTAGGTCACCTTCTCGCTCGTCGGCTTCGGCGCTGCCGGCGGCGGCGCGGGCGGGGCGGGTGGCGCGACGGCCGGGGCTGGTGCCGGCGGCGGCGGTGGCGGCTTGGCGGCGCCGTCGCAGCCGGGGTAGGCGGTGGCCGGCGTCCAGTTGCTGTCGCGCCAGCAAAGTTCGTTGGTGCCGTTCATCACCGGCTTGCCGTCACTGCTGCGCCACTGGTCGGAGCCGTTGGCGGCCTTCATCTCTTCAGCGCTGGGGTTCGCAATCGGCTTTGCCGGGAACGGCTGCACATTCTGCGCACTCACGGCCATCGGGACAGCGAAAGCTGCTGCTGCAAACAGCATCGCCACCTTGTTCAGTTTCTTCATGATTCTCCTCTCAGGGGGAAGGTACAGAGTTCCTGCAAATCGTCCGAATCGCAATCGGAAAGTACTGGCAAACCCTCAGCTCCAGAGCGCTCACCACCGACGCGCCATTGTGCCATAGGGCTCACAGCCGACGCCATTTTGGACCTGCTCAACGCCGGTCGCGTGCGCTCTGTTGCGCCAGTGCTACAGCTTGCGGCACTTAGAATTGCACTTCGGGGAATGCTGGAGGCCTTCGCAGCCATGGCGCCCTGCCGCTGAAGCCGCCAGACCACCAGCCCGTGTCACCCGACGTATGACCCAGTTCGCGAAGGAAACGCTGCCGACCAGCCTCGAAGAGGAGATGCGCCGCTCGTACCTCGACTACGCGATGAGCGTGATCGTGGGCCGCGCGCTTCCGGACGCGCGCGACGGCTTGAAACCTGTGCATCGGCGCTCGCTGTACGCGATGCACGAGCTGAACAACGACTGGAACCGGCCGTACAAGAAGTCGGCCCGCATCGTCGGCGACGTGATCGGCAAGTACCACCCGCACGGCGATCAGTCGGTCTACGACACGATCGTTCGCATGGCGCAAAGCTTCTCGCTGCGCCACATGCTCGTCGACGGCCAGGGCAACTTCGGCTCGGTCGACGGCGACAACGCGGCGGCGATGCGCTACACCGAGATCCGGCTCGCCAAGATCGCGCACGAACTGCTCGCCGACCTCGACAAGGAAACGGTCGACTTCGGCCCGAACTACGACGGCTCCGAGAAGGAGCCGCTGGTGCTGCCGACGCGGCTGCCCAACCTGCTCGTCAACGGCTCGGGGGGCATCGCGGTCGGCATGGCGACGAACATCCCGCCGCACAACTTGAACGAGGTGATCGACGGCTGCCTGCATCTGCTGAAGAACCCGGATGCGAGCATCGACGAGCTGATCGAGATCATCCCCGCGCCCGACTTCCCGACCGCCGGCGTCATCTACGGCACGGCCGGCGTGCGCGACGGCTACCGCACCGGTCGCGGCAAGGTCGTGATGCGCGCGAAGTGCCACTTCGAGGACATCGACCGCGGCCAGCGCGAGGCGATCATCGTCGACGAGATCCCCTACCAGGTGAACAAGAAGACGCTGCTCGAGCGCATGGCCGAGCTCGTCCACGAGAAGAAGCTCGAAGG
>JBDHSE010000018.1:0-19108 GCA_039807955.1 Ideonella sp.
CCGCTGAAGCCCTCGAAGCGCACGTCCATGCCGATCTTCAGGAACACGTTGACGATGCCGGTGTCCTGGCAGATCGGGCGGTGGCCTTCGGCGCACATCCGCGAGTTGGTCAGGATTTGCGCGATCGCATCCTTGGCCGCCGCGCTTTGCTCGCCCTCGTAGGCGCGCGCGAGGTGCGCGATGTAGTCGGCCGGGTGGTAGTAGCTGATGTACTGCAGCGCGGCGGCGATGCTTTCGACGAGGTCGGCGTGCTTGATGATGGTGGGCATGATGATGACGCGGGCGGGGCGTTGGAGCGAGCGATGAATGCAAGTCTAGCGAGCCGGATCGTCTTAGGGGGCGAATTGCGATTTCGCATCGGCCTCGCGCGCGGGCTTCGTATGATGCCGGCGGGGCAGGGCGTCGAGCGGCCTGCCGCGGCTGGACGAAGGGAGGGCGATGCATGAAACGGCGGGATCTCATCGCGCGCGGCGCCGCGCTGGCGTCGATCGCGGCCGGCGCGCAGGCTGCAGCCGCGCCCGATGCCTTGCCGGCGATCGGCAGCGCGCTTGCACTGCCGCCGGTCGAACTCTTCGACGGCCGGCGCTTCGAGCCGGCGCAGGCGCAGGGCAAGCTGCTCGTCGTCTACTGGTGGGCGAGCTGGTGTCCGTTTTGCGCGCTGCAGAGTCCGCACATGGAGACGCTGTGGCAGACGCAGCAACGCCGGGGGCTGCAGATGCTCGCGCTGTCGATCGACAAGAAGCCCGGGGACGCGACCGCATATCTCGCCCAGCGCGGCTACACCTTTCCTGCTGCGCTCTTCACGCCTGCCGTCGCGCGCGTGCTGCCCAAACCGAAGGGTCTGCCGGTGACCGTCGTTCGCGGGCGAGACCGCCGCGTCGTGATGGCCGAGGCGGGGCAGCTCTTCCCCGAAGACATCGAGCAGATCGCGCAATGGCTGTAAGCCGCGCCCGACATCGAGAACGACATGGCACAAGGCTCTGAAATCACCGTCATCGGCGCCGGCTTCGGCGGCCTGTCGACGATCCGCGAACTGCGCAAGCGCGACAAGAACGTGCGAATCACGCTCGTCGCGCCGCGCGCCGAGCTGCACTACCTGCCGGGAATCATCTGGATACCGAGCGGATTGCGAACGCGCGATCAGCTCATCGTCCCGCTCGAAGGTTTCCTCGCGCGCAACGACGTTCGCTTCCACGCGGCGGAAGTCACCGGCTTGTCGGACGACGCGCGCACCGTGCTGACGAGCGCGGGCGACGTGCGAAACGACGGCCTCGTCATCGCGTCGGGCGGCCGCTTCATCAAGAAGCTGCCCGGCATCGAGCACGCGATCACGCCGTGCGAAGGGATCGCCGCCGCCGAGCGCATCGGCGACCGGCTGCGCGAGATGCAGGGCGGAACGATCGCGATCGGCTTCGCCGGCAACCCGAACGAACCACAGGCGATGCGCGGCGGGCCGATGTTCGAGTTCCTGTTCGGCATCGACCGCCAGCTGCGCCGCGAGGGCCGGCGCGATCGGTTCGAGATTGTCTTCTTCAGCCCCGCCGCCGAGCCCGGCAAGCGCCTCGGGATGAAGGCCGTCACGCACCTGCTCGCCGAGATGCAGCGGCGCGGCATCAGCACCCATCTCGGCCACAAGATGAAGCGCTTCGACGCCGATAGGGTCGTGACCGAGGGCGGCGAGTTCAAGGCCGACCTGATCCTCTTCATGCCGGGCATGACGGGCAACCTCTGGTTCGACCGGACCAAGCTCGCGCGCTCGCCGGGCGGGCTGCTGCAGGCCGACGCCCACTGCCGCGTCGCCGGCAGCGAGCGCGTCTACGTCGCCGGTGATTCGGGCAGCTTCCCCGGCCCCGACTGGATGCCCAAGCAGGCGCACATGGCCGATCTGCAGGCCGGCGCCGCGGCCGCCAACCTGCTCGCCGAACTCGCCGGCCGGCCGGCAACGGCGACCTTCAAGACCGAGCTCGTCTGCATCGTCGATGCGATCGACCAGGGCTCGCTCGTCTACCGCTCGCCGGATCGCAACATGCTGGTGCCCAACCTGCACCTGCTGCACCTCGCGAAGCGGGCGTTCGAGTGGAAGTACCTGCGGGCGTATCGCTGAACCTGGAAACGGCCGTTGACCGCTGCTGATTCTCACGAAAGCCGCATGAACACAGACGTTGCAGGCTCCGACCGCATTCACCTTTCAGGTGAGCGCGCTACGCACTCGCCGGCGCCGCGCTCGACGCGCCAGGCGGCGTTGCTCCTTCTCGCGGGCACGAGCCCGCAGCGTCGTCGCCCTTGCAGGGCGCGGCCCAGCCTGAGGCTGGGCCCGTTCGCGCTGTCCAAAGACGCGCAGGCGTCTTTGGAGCCGCGGCGCTCACCCTTGCCTGACACGCCGATCACGGCACCGGCGAGCGCGTTCAACTGCCGTTTCCAGGTTGAATCGCGGCGTCAGGTCGGGCGCCGCTCGGGCGGCGACGGCAGTTCGATCTCGGCGCGCAGCCCGCCGATAGCCGCTGCGCCGAGCGTGAGCCTGCCGCCGTAGAGCGCGACGAGGTCGTGCACGATCGCAAGGCCGAGTCCGCTGCCGGGCACCGTTTCGTCGAGCCGCGCGCCGCGCGCCATCACGGCGTCGCGCCGCGCGGCGTCGATCCCGGGGCCGTCGTCGTCGACGACGATATGCAGGCGCCGCAGCGCGCGGTCGGTGTTCGCCGCGACGCGCACTTCGCTCTTCGCCCAGGCGCAGGCGTTGTCGAGCAGGTTGCCGACGATCTCCTGCAGGTCCTGCAGTTCGCCGGCGAAGCTGCAAGCCGGGGCGATCGGTTCGCTCGAAAGCTTCAGGCCGCGCCCGGCGTGGACGCGCCCGACGACGCGCAGCAGCCCTTCGATGACCGGCGCGACCGCGGTGCGCGTGCCCGGCGCCGCCTGGGCCGCGGCGCGGGAGCGGGCGAGGTGCCAGTCGACTTGGCGGCGCGCGGCGGCGACCTGCTCCTGGACGATAACGGCGAGCTCCGGGTCGCCTTCGGCGCGCCGCTCGGCGGCGGACGCGGCCTGCGCCATCACCGCAAGCGGCGTCTTGATCGCGTGCGCCAGGTTGCCGGCCTGGGTGCGTGCGCGCTCGACGATCTGCGCGTTGCGGTCGAGCACGCCGTTGAAGTCGTCGATCAGCGGCTGGACTTCGTGCGGGAAGTCGCCGGCGAGCCTTTGCGCGTCGCCTTCGCGCACCAGCGCCAAGGCCTGCGCGAGCTTCTTCAACGGCGCAAGGCCGACCGCGACCTGGCCGACCGCGGCGATGCCGAGCAGCACGAGCAGCACGCCGAGCGACGCGGCGAGGACGCGGTTGAAGCGGGCCACGGCAGCGTCCGTCTCGCGCAGGTCGGCGGCGACGACGAGCCGCCATTGCACGCCGCCGGTCTCGTCGGCATGAATGCTGCGCTCGACGAGCAGCAGGTGCGCGCCTTGCGGGCC
The DNA here is from genome assembly GCA_039807955.1 of Ideonella sp. Taxonomy (GTDB): domain Bacteria; phylum Pseudomonadota; class Gammaproteobacteria; order Burkholderiales; family Burkholderiaceae_C; genus CAIKUF01. The sequence continues at coordinate 3,454 of JBDHSE010000018.1, forward strand.
GGCGATCTCGTGGACGTGGACGGCCGCGCCGGCGAGGGCGTCCTCGGGCGCCGCAAGCGTCGTGTCCCACAGCGAGCGCGAGCGCAGCACGCCGCGTTCGAGCTTGCCGCCGGCGAGGCGGTCGAGCTGCCAGTAGTTGCCCGAGTACGGGCGCGCCCAGCGCGGGTCGATCTCGGTGCGGATGTCGATCTGCGGCTGCCCGGCGGCGTCGAAGTCGAGGGCCGCGGTGAGCTGGTCGAGCTGCGCCGTCAGCCCGGCGGTGAACTGGCGCTGCACGTGCTCGCGAAACTGGCTCGCGAGGAAGAACCCGGCCAGCAGCAGGGCAGCGGCGAGCGCGACGACGGTGGCGGCGAGCAGCCGAAAGCGCAGCGACAGCGCGCGGCGCCGGATCGCGATCGTCACGGTGCCGCCGCGAGCCGGTAGCCCATGCCGCGCACGGTCTCGATCAGCCCCGGCGGCAGCTTCTTGCGCAGCCGGCCGACGAAGACCTCGATCGTGTTCGAGTCGCGGTCGAAGTCCTGCGCGTAGAGGTGCTCGGTGAGTTCGGTGCGCGAGACGATCGCGCCTGGCCGGTGCATCAGGTAGGCCAGCAGGCGATGCTCGAGGCTCGTCAGCGTGAGCGTCTGGCCGTCGAGCGTGAAGCGGCCGCTGCGCGTGTCGAGCGAGAGCGCCCCGCACTGCAGCAGCGGCGACGCGAGACCCTGGGCGCGCCGGATCAGCGCCCGCAGCCGCGCCAGCAGTTCTTCCATGTGGAACGGTTTGGCGAGGTAGTCGTCGGCCCCGGCGTCGATGCCGGCGACCTTCTCGTGCCAGCTGTCGCGCGCGGTGAGGATCAGCACCGGCATCGTGTGCCCGGCGTCGCGCCAGCGCTTCAGAACGCTCAGGCCGTCGATGACGGGCAGGCCGAGGTCGAGGACGACGGCGTCGAACGGCTCGGTCTCGCCCAGATGCTGCGCGTCGCGGCCGTTGTCGGCGGCGTCGACGACGTAGCCGGCGTCCTCGAGCCCGGTGCGCAACTGCTTGCGCAGCGTCGGTTCGTCCTCGACCAGCAGCAGCCTCATGCCAAACGTCCGCCGAATGCCGGCCTCATTGTGCCGGCTCGCTCGCGCTCCTCGCGCCCTTGCTGCCCCGGCGGTCCTTGGTCTTGACTTCGAGAACCTGCGCGGTGCGCGCGTCGACTTCGAGCTTGACGAGGCGCCCGTCGGGCTGCAGCAGCTTCACCTCGTAGACCCAGCGGCCGTCTTCCTTGTCGAGGACGAGCGCGAGGACCTGGCCGGGGTTCGTCCGCTGCAACTGCTCGAGCAGCGCCGGCAGCGGCAGGATTTCGCCCGCCTCGACCGCGGCGCGCGCCCGGTCGTGATCATGGTCGTGGTCGTGCTTGCCGCTGGCCCAGGCGGCGGTGAGCACCAGGCCGAGGCAGATCGCGCCGGCCTGCGCCGCGCGCTTCCAGGTGCGCCCAGCGCTGGGTCGCGTCGAGGGGATCGTGTTCATGCCGCGATTGTCGGCCGCGGCCGATGAACGGTCGATGAACGGGCAGGACAGGCGCTGGTCGAAGCGCGGGCCCGAAAAAGAAACGGCCCGGTGGGGGACCGGGCCGAAGGTACCTTGAAGCCGTTGCTTCAGGAGGCACCGAGGAGACTCACGTTCAGGAGGGCTGCGAGCTCTGCCTCGCAGCACAGGTATGAGTCAGCCTGGGTTCGGAAAGTTCAACGCCGCAGCAAAAAAACTTGCCGCGGCGTTCTTCGCGAGGGTTTGCCTCAGGCGGCGCGGCGCGACTTGCTCGTGCCGGCGGTCGCCTTCTCGGCGCTGGCGGCCATCGCCTGGAAGTTCGACTCGGCGACGTTCGCGGCCTGCTTGGCGGCCTTCTGGACGGTTTCGAAGGCGTTGTTCGCGGCAGCGACGGCGGTGCGGACGAGCGCAACCGCGTTCTCCGAGCCGGCCGGGGCGTTCTTCGCGGCGGCATCGACCACCGACATGTACTTCGCCTGGATGTCGGCGCTCTGCGCTTCGACGAGCTTGCCGATGTCGGCGTTGGTGCTCGCGGCGATGTCGTACAGGTGGCGGCTGTAGGCGGCGGCCTTCTCGGCGGCCGGTTGCAGCAGGCCGGCTTGCAGCGCCAGCAGTTCCTGCGCGTCCTTCACCGACAGCGCGGCGTTGACGCCGTCGGCGGCTTCGGCGAGCGACGCCTTGGCGACTTGCAGATTGAGTTCGACGAGCTTCTCGACGCCTTCGAAGGCCTTGTTGGTCAGGCCGAAGACGACTTCGAAGTTGGCCTTCTGGGCGGCGACAATTTGTTCAGCGGTCAGCATGGTGGTTCTCCAGTGGGTGGGGGTCGAGGTTCAAGGGGCAATCGGTTGGAGTGCTTGTTTGCTGCACTGCAACATGAAAGGAAGTATAGCGCCGCCGGATGCGAAATCAAGAAGTTTTTGCTGCGCTGCCGCAATTTAGATGCCGCGTTCTAGACCGGCTGCCGGCCGCACCGCGCTGACCGCTGAGGCTCCACATGCGCGCCTACTCCAGCGATCGTTTCGTCCTGCCGCTGCCGCCGGGGCACCGCTTTCCGATGCAGCGCTATCGCCTGCTGCACGAGTGCGTTCGCGCGCGGCTGCCTTCGATCCGCATCGACGAGCCGCCGGCGGCGAGCGCCGGCGAACTCGCGCTCGCCCACACGCCGGACTATGTGCGCCGCGTCGCCGAGGGCAGGCTCGACGCGATGCAGCAGCGCGAGATCGGCTTTCCGTGGTCGCCGCAGATGGTCGAGCGCTCACGCCGCTCGGTCGGCGCGACGATCGCCGCGGCGCGCGCCGCGCTCGCCGAAGGCGTCGCCGCGAACCTGGCCGGCGGCACCCATCATGCGTTCGCCGACCGCGGCAGCGGCTACTGCGTCTTCAACGACGCCGCCGTCGCCGCGCGGCTGATGCAGGCCGAGTGGCTTCGCACGCACCGCAAACCACTGCACGTCGCGCTGATCGACCTCGACGTCCACCAGGGCAACGGCAGCGCGGCGATCTTTCGCGGCGACCCGACCGTCTTCACGCTGTCGATCCACGCCGAGCGCAACTTCCCGTTTCGCAAGGAGGCGGGCGACCTCGACGTCGCGCTGCCGGACGGTTGCGGCGACGCCGACTATCTCGCTGCACTCGATGGCGCGCTCGACGTTCTGTGGGCACGAACGGTTGATGCCGTGCCCAGGCTCGTCTTCTACCTCGCCGGCGCCGACCCGCACGAGGGCGACCGCCTCGGCCGGCTTGCGGTCAGCAGCGAAGGCCTCGCCGAGCGCGACCGCCGCGTGCTGGCCGCCGCCCGCGAGCGCGGCATCGCGGTCGCGGTCTCGATGGCCGGCGGTTATGGCCGCGACATCGCCGACACGGTCGCAATCCAGCACAACACGCTGGCCATTGCGCTCGAGAGCTGGCGCGAGTGGAACAATGGCGCGGTTTGAAGTTGTCCGCGCAACGGCGACACGGACCTGCCCCCGGCAGGTCGAACCGAAACCCTGCGCGCCTGTCGATTCATCGCCCGCCGAGTTTGCGCTCGCCGCCCCAACCGTGAAGATCACCGAATGAAGCCATCCGTCCTCGTCGCCCGCGCCGTCTTTCCCACCGTCCTCGATCGGCTGCGCGAACACTTCGACGTCGAAGGCAACGACGCCGACGACATCTGGGATGCGGCCGAACTCGTGCGCCGGCTGCAGGGCAAGCAGGGCCTCTTTTCGACCGGCGAGCGGATCGACGCCGCGCTGCTCGACGCCTGCCCGCAGCTGCGCGCGGTGTGCAACATGGCGGTCGGCTACAACAACGTCGACGTCGACGCCTGCACCGCGCGCGGCGTCGTCGTCACCAATACGCCCGACGTGTTGACCGAGACGACGGCCGACTTCGGCTTCGCGCTCGTGCTCGCCGCCGCCCGGCGCATGACCGAGGGCGAACACTTCCTGCGCCGCGGTGCGTGGCGGATGTGGCGCTACGACATGCTGACCGGATGCGACGTCCACGGCACGACGCTCGGCGTGCTCGGCATGGGCCGCATCGGCCAGGCGATCGCCAGGCGCGGCGCGCACGGTTTCGGCATGAAGGTGATCTACCACAACCGCTCGCGGCTCGACGCGGCGATCGAAGACGGGCTCGGCGCGCGCTACGTCGACAAGGAGACGCTGCTGCGCGAGGCCGACCACCTCGTCCTCGTGCTGCCGTACTCGCCGGCGTCGCACCATGCGGTCGGCGCCGCCGAGCTGGCGCTGATGAAGCCGGGAGCGACGCTGACCAACATCGCGCGCGGCGGCATCGTCGATGACGCCGCGCTCGCCGCCGCACTGCGCGAAGGCCGGCTTGCCGCCGCCGGGCTCGATGTGTTCGAGGGCGAGCCCAAGGTCCACCCCGACCTGCTCGCACTGCAAAACGTCGTCCTCACGCCGCACATCGCGAGCGCGACGGTCGCGACGCGCCAGGCCATGGCCAACCTCGCGGCCGACAACCTGATCGCCGCCCTCGGCTGCGGCCCGAACGCCGGGCGGCCGCCGACGCCGGTCAATCCGGGCGTGCTCGCGAAGCGCTGAGCGCGCCCGGGCGGCGGGTCTGCGCCGTGCCCGCCGTGCATGACCGGCTGAACTGCTGCGTCTTCCCATCGCAGTTCGGCGCGTTTCGAGTGGCGATGCGTTGCCAGAATGGGCGCATCCATGGCGCGTTGGGTGATCGCGCGTCAGGCTCAATCGAAACAGAGGCAAACGTGAGATCGATGATCGGACGGGCCGCAACCGTGATTCTCGCGGTGTCGGCTTGCTTCATGCTCGGCGCGTGCGCCGGCACGCAGGTCCGCGCGCTCGCGACCGACACCGGCCAAAGCGCGTATGACCTGAGCGGCACCGACCTGGTGTCGCTGTCGGCCGAGGCGAATCGCCTCTGTCCGCGCGGTCACGCCGTGTTGCGCCAGTGGCATTCGAGCGGCCAGCTCGCCGGCACGGGCAGCGACTCGGTCGCGGCCAACGAGATCGCCTGGGCGGTGAGCTACGACATCGCCCGCCCGCAGGCGCAGATGAGCATCGTCTGCCAGGGCTGACAAGCTGTCGCCGACGCGCCGCCCGGCGCGGCGCTGCGACAATCGCCACATGATCGAATGGCTTGTGGTCGGCCTCTGCGGCGCGACGCTGCTGCTCGTCGTCTGGCTGCTGCTGCGGCGGCCCGATGATGGCGCGCTGCAGCGCGCGGTCGAGTCGATCTCGCAGTCCGCGCGCACCGACAGCGAGCGCCTCGAGCGCGAACTGCGCGACGAGGTTGCGCGCAGCAGCAGCGGCACGCGCCAGGAGATCGGTCACACGCTCGCCGCGTTCCAGCAGACGCTGCTGGCGCAGGCGGGCGATGTCGCGCGCACGCAAAACGAGCAGATCGACAGCTTTCGCATCCAGCTCGGCGCGACGCAGCAGGGCGTCAGCACGTCGCTGCAAGGTGTTGTCAACGCGCAGTCGACGCAGGCGCAGGCGTCGCGCGACGCGCAGGATGCGGCGTTCAAGCGCTTCGGCGATGCGATCGGCGAACAGTTGCGAACGCTCTCCGACGCCAACGAGCGCCGCCTGCTCGAGGTGCGCAACACCGTCGAGCAGCGTCTGGCCGCGCTGCAGGCCGACAACGAGAAGAAGCTCGAGCAGATGCGCGCGACCGTCGACGAGAAGCTGCAGGCGACGCTCGAGACGCGGCTCGCGGCGAGCTTCCAGCAGGTCGCCGAGCGGCTCGAGCAGGTCCACAAGGGCCTGGGCGACATGCGCGACCTGGCGCGCGATGTGGGGTCGCTCAACCGCGTGCTGACGAACGTGAAGACGCGCGGCGTGTTCGGCGAGGTGCAGCTCGCCGCGCTGCTCGAGCAGGTCTTCACGCCCGAGCAGTACGCGACGAACGTCGAGACCGTCCCGCACACCGGCGCGCGCGTCGAGTTCGCGATCAAGCTTCCCGGCCGGCGCGACGACGGCGCGCCGCTGTGGCTGCCGATCGACGCCAAGTTTCCGCGCGAGGACTACGAGCGCCTCGTCGACGCGCAGGAGCGCGCCGACCCGGTTGCGATGGACGCGTCGGCGAAGGCGATCGAAGCGCGGCTGCGGATGGAGGCGAAGACACTGCGCGAGAAGTACGTCGCGCCGCCGCACACGACCGACTTCGCCATCATGTTCGTGCCGACCGAAGGCCTCTATGCCGAGGCGCTGCGCCGCCCCGGCCTCGTCGAGAGTCTGCAGCGCGAGCACCGCGTGATGCTGGCCGGGCCGACGACGCTGCTCGCGACGCTCAACAGCCTTCAGATGGGGTTTCGCACCCTCGCCCTCGAGAAGCGCTCGGCCGAGGTGTGGGAGGTGCTCGGCGCGGTGAAGACCGAGTTCGCCAAGTTCGGCGACGTGCTCGACAAGACGCAGCAAAAGCTCAAGGAAGCGTCCGACACGATCGACAAGGCGAAGACGCGCACCAACGTGATGACGCGCAAGTTGAAGACCGTCGAGGCGCTGCCGGCGGCGCAGGCCGAGCTGCTGCTGCCGGCGGCGGACGCCACGATCGCGAACGGCGATGCCGCCTGAGCTCGAGCCGCCGGCCGCCGTGCTGCACGCGCCGCTGCGGCCGGCGAGTGCGAATCCCCGGCCGCTGGTCGCGATCATCGTCGGCCAGATCTGCCTGCACGCGGGGATGGCCGGCGTGCGCGTCGCAGCGCCCTTGCAGGCGCTTTCGGCCGGCCACAGTGCGTGGTCGGTCGGCGTGCTGCTCGCCCTCTTCGCCGCCGCGCCGGTGCTGTTCGCGATGAAGGCGGGGCGGCTTGCCGACCGCCACGGCTACCACCTGCCGCTGCGGCTTGCCGTCGCGCTGTGCGCCGCCGGCGGGCTGCTTGCCTGCGTCTCGCAGGCGTACGCCGTGCTGTGCGTCGCGGCGGTGCTGTGCGGCACCGGCGCCAACACCGGGATGATCACGATCCAGCGCAGCGCCGGGCGGCTCGCGTCGACGCCGACCGAGCGCATCAAGGTCTTCAGCTGGCTCGGGCTGGCGCCGGCGATCGCCAACATGACGGGCTCGATCGTCGCCGGCCTGCTGATCGACGGCTTCGGCTACCGCACCGCGTTCGGCGTGCTCGGCGTGCTGCCGCTGGCGGCGCTTGCCATCGCGCGCCAGGTGCCGCGCGACGGGCTGCTTGCGCAGACCGCGCCGCGCGCGGAGCGCCGCGCGGCGTGGGACCTGCTGCGATCGGCGCCGCTGCGCCGCCTGATGCTCGTCAACTGGCTGCTGTCGGCGAGCTGGGACGTGCACAGCTTCGTGCTGCCGGTGCTCGGCCATGCGCGCGGCATGAGCGCGTCGGCGATCGGCACCATCCTCGGCCTGTTCGCGTTCGCGGTCGCCGCGGTGCGCCTCTTGCTGCCGCTGATGGCGCATCGGCTGCGCGAGCGCCAGGTGCTGGTCGGCGCGATGCTCGCGACGGCCGCCGTGTTCGCCGTCTATCCGCTGATGCCGAGCGCGCCGCTGATGGCGGTCTGCGCCGTGCTGCTGGGCATGGCGCTCGGCTCGGTGCAGCCGATGATCATGTCGACGCTGCACCACATCACGCCGCCCGAACGCCACGGCGAGGCGATCGCGCTGCGCTCGATGGCGATCAATGCGTCGAGCGCCGCGATGCCGCTGCTGTTCGGTGCACTCGGCGCCGCGCTCGGCGGCGGCGCGCTGTTCTGGCTGATGGGGCTGGCCGTCGGCAGCGGCAGCGTTGCGGCGCGGCGCGTCTGATGCTTTCGCGTCAGAACCGGATGCCGGCCGCGTTGCGCAGCGGCTCGGCGGCGGGCAGGGGTTCGATCGGTTTCGGCGCGGCGGCCTCGCGCGGCGGCTGCAGCGGTGTCGGCGCGGCGAACTGGTAGCCCTGCGGCAGCATCGATTGCGGCGGGTAGCCGGCCGCGTTCAGGTAACCGTTCCAGGCCTGCGTGTCGAGCCCCGGCACCGCCTGCGTGCCGATCATCAGCGTCGGCACGTCGCGCGTGCCGGTGAGCTTTTGCAGCGCATCGGCATCGTCGCCGGACTGGACGATCTTTTCGCTGTGCGGGACGCCGCGCTGGCGCAGCAGCGCGCGGGCGTTGTCGCACGGCGTGCAGTTGGCGGTGACGAAGAGCGTGACCGGATACCTCGCGACGACCTTCTGCAACTCCGGCGGCAGCGCCTGGCTGTCGGCGGCGGCGTTGCCGGCGGCGTTCAGCGGCGTGACCTTGCCGCCCGAGGTGTCGGGCAGGCGGTCGGTGTACGTGACCTTGCCGTCGGGCGCGACGACCTTGTAGAGCGCGTGGGCCGGCAGCGCGGCGAGCAGGCCCGCGACCAGCGCGGCCGCCGTTGCCGATGGGACGGCCCAACGCCGGGTCGCTGCAAGGGTCGGGGAGGTGTGGCTGCTCATGCTCGCTCCTGAACGCGTCACGCCGCGCTTGCGGCGCGATTGGAGTTTATCGGCGCGCCCGCGCCGAACTCAAGCCATGCCCTGCTGGCGCAGCAGCGCGTCGATCGTCGGCTCGCGGCCGCGGAATGCCTTGAAGCTTTCGAGCGCCGGGCGGCTGCCGCCGGCTTCCAGGATCGCCTCGCGAAAGCGGCGCCCGGTGGCGGCGTCGAACACGCCGTTCTCCTCGAACGCGCTCCAGGCGTCGGCGCTCAGCACCTCGGCCCATTTGTAGCTGTAGTAGCCGGCCGCGTAGCCGCCGGCGAAGATGTGCGAGAAGGCGTGCTGGAAGCGGTTGAACGCCGGCGGCTGGACGATGTTGACCTCATGGCGGACCTCGTCGATCAGCGCCTGGATGTGCGCCTCGCTGCCGGGCTCGGCGTGCAGCCGCATGTCCATCAGCGCGTACTCGACCTGGCGCACCGTCTGCAGGCCGCTCTGGAAGTTGCGCGCCGCGAGCATGCGGTCGTAGAGCGCGCGCGGCAGCGCCGCGCCGGTGTCGACGTGCGACGTGAGCCGGCCGAGGACTTCCCACTCCCAGGCGAAGTTCTCCATGAACTGGCTCGGCAGCTCGACCGCGTCCCACTCGACGCCGGAGATGCCGGCAACGCCGATGTCGTTGACCTGCGTCAGCATATGGTGCAGGCCGTGGCCGAACTCGTGAAAGAGCGTCGTCACGTCGTCGTGCGTCAGCAGCGCCGGGCGGGCGGCGCCGCCGGATGCGAGCGGCGGCGTGAAGTTGCACACGAGGTTCGCGACCGGCGTCTGCAGCGTGCCGTCGGGGCGCGCCCAGCGGCCGCGCACCTCGTCCATCCAGGCGCCCGAGCGCTTGCCGGGCCGGGCGTGCAGGTCGAGGTAGAACTGACCGACGAGTTCGTTGCCGGCATCGGCCTGGCCCACGCGGCGGCGCTCGATGCGAAAGAACCGCACGCTCGGGTGCCAGACCTCGGCGCGGTCCTCGCGGATCTCGACGCCGAACAGCGTCTCGACGATCCGAAACAGGCCGTCGAGCACCTTCGGCTCGGTGAAGTACTGCTTCACCTCCTGATCGTTGAACGCGTAGCGCTGCTGCTTCAAGTGCTCGGACGCGTACGCGAGGTCCCAGGCTTGCAGGTCCGCGAGGCCGAGCTCGCTGCGCGCGAACTCGCGCAGCTCGGCGAGGTCGCGCTCGGCGAACGGCCGCGCGCGCACCGCGAGGTCGCGCAGGAAGGCCATGACCTGGGCCGGCGAATCGGCCATCTTCGGCACGACCGAAAGCGCGGCGAAGTTGGCGTAGCCGAGCAGTCGCGCTTCCTCCTGGCGCAGCGCGAGCAGATCGCGCATCACCTGCGTGTTGTCGAGCGCGGCGGGGCCGAGGTCGCTCGCGCGGGTGACGTTGGCGTGGTAGAGCTTTTCGCGCAGCGCGCGGTTCTCGCCATACTGGATGACGGGCAGGTAGCTCGGGTAGTGCAGCGTCAGCTTGAAGCCTTCGCGGCCGTCGGCGATCGCCGCGGCGCGCGCCGCCTGCCGCGCGTCGGCGGGGACGCCGGCGAGGTCTTCTTCCGAAACAAAGCAGGCGAAGCCGTCGGTCGCGTCGAGCACGTGCTCGGAATACTGCTGCGACAGCGCCGCGAGCTTTTCCTGGATCGCCGCGAAGCGCTCCTTCGACGCACCCTGCAGTTCGGCGCCGGAGAGCACGAAGTCGCGCATCGCGTGCGCCAGCACCTGGCGGCGCGGCGCGGAAAGCGTTGCCGCCTGCGGGCTCGCGAGCACCGCCTTGTACTTGGCGTAGAGCCGCTCGTCGGCACCGAGCCGGGTGTGAAACGCGGTGACGCGCGGCAGGACCTCGTTGTACGCGGCGCGCAGCGCGGGCGTGTCGGCGACGGCGTTCAGGTGGCTGACGGCCGACCAGGCCCGGCCGAGGCGTTCGGTCGCGACGTCGAGCACGGCCGAGAGGGCGTCGTAGTCGGCGGGCACGGCGTCGCTCGTCACGCGTTCGAGCGCGGCCTCGGCGTCGCGCAGCAGGGCGTCGATCGCCGGCGTGACGTGCGCCGGCGCGATGTGGGCGAACGGCGGCAGGTCGTGCGCCTCGAGCAGCGGATTGGTCATGTCGCTCCAGCGATACCGGCGTCGCGCAGCGTGCGCTCGGCCGCTTCCAGGGTGTTGACGAGCAGCATCGCCCGCGTCATCGGCCCGACGCCACCCGGCACCGGCGTCAGGTAGCCGGCGACTTGGCTGACGCTCGCGAAATCGGCGTCGCCGCAGAGCTTGCCGTCGGCGCCGCGGTTCATGCCGACGTCGATGACGACGGCGCCCGGCTTGACCATCGCGCCGGTCAACATGCCGGCCTTGCCGACGGCGGCGACCACGATGTCCGCATCGCGCGTATGGTGCGCAAGGTCGGGTGTCGCGCTGTGACAAATGGTGACGGTGGCGTTCGCCTGCAACAGCAGCATCGCCATCGGCTTGCCGACGATGTTGCTGCGCCCGATGACGACCGCATGCCTGCCGCGCGGATTGCAGGCGATCGATTCGAGCATCTTCATGCAGCCGTACGGCGTGCAGGCGCGAAAGCCGGGCTGGCCCGTCATCAGCGCGCCGGCGCTGGCGACGCTGAAGCCGTCGACGTCCTTGTGCGGCTCGATCGCGGCGATCACCTTGCCGGCGTCGATCTGCGGCGGCAGCGGCAGTTGCACGAGGATGCCGTCGATCGCCGGGTCGGCGTTCAGCGCCGCGATGCGGTCGAGCAGCGCGGCCTCGGCGATCGCCGCGTCGTGGCGCTCGAGGACCGAATGCAGGCCGCTTTCCTCGCAGTCCTTGACCTTGTGGCGCACATAGACCTGCGACGCCGGGTTGTCGCCGACGAGGATCACGGCGAGGCCGGGTTTGCGCCCGCGCGCGGCGAACGCCGCGGCGCGGCGTGCGACGTCGGCGCGGATCGATGCCGCGAGCGCGTTGCCGTCGATGAGGCGTGCCGTCATGGGCGGTGGGCTCCTGCGTGCCTGAAAGCAAAAAGGGCCGCTCGTCGAAGCGGCCCCGGGGTGTGGAGGCGGGTCAAACCTTGGCCTGGGTCTGCGCGCCGAGCGCGATCTTGAGCAGGTCGGCGACGGTGTTGGCGTTCAGCTTTTCCATGATGTTGGCGCGGTGCGCCTCGACCGTCTTGATGCTGATGCCGAGGTCGTCGGCGATCTGCTTGTTCAGGCGCCCGGCGACGATGCGCTCGAGGACCTGGCTCTCGCGCGTCGTCAGGCGCGACAGCAACGCGTCGCGGCTCGCCGCTTCCTGGTGCTGCGAGAACGCGCTGCGCGCGTGCTCGAGCATGCGCTCGACGAGGGCGACGAGGGCGTCTTCCTTGAACGGCTTCTCGATGAAATCCTCGGCGCCCTTCTTCATCGTCGTCACCGCCATCGGCACGTCGCCGTGGCCGGTGATGAAGACGATCGGCAGCGGCGAGTGGCGCTCGACGAGGCGGTCCTGCAGTTCGAGGCCGCTCATGCCGTCCATCCGGATGTCGGCGATCAGGCAGGCGACCTCGCGCGGGTCGAAGCGGGAGAGAAAGGTCTCGGCCGAGTCGAAGCACTTGACCCGGTAGTCCTTGCCTTCGAGCAGCCACTGCAGCGAATCGCGCACCGCCTCGTCATCGTCGACCACATAGACGGTACCGCGCTTCGGGATCAGGCTCATGGAGGCAGGCTCAGGACAGGCTCGCGGCCAACGGATTGCGACAGATCGGCAGGCAGCGTGAACGAGAACCGGCAACCCGCGACGAGGTCGCCATTGTATAAGTTCTGCGCCTTGATCCGGCCCTGGTGGGACTCGACGATCGAGCGGCACAGCGACAGGCCGATGCCGAGGCCGTCGGTCTTGGTCGAGAAGAACGCCTCGTAGAGCCGGCCGATCACCTCCTCCTTGATGCCGGGGCCGGTGTCGGTCACGCTGAACTCGACGACATCGCCTTCGTCGGCCGTGTGGTGCGGCACGACGCGCAGTTCGATGTTGCGTCGCGCCGGCGGCAGGCGCGCGGTGTCGATCGCCTCGGCGGCGTTCTTCAGCAGGTTCAGGACGACCTGCTCGATCAGGATCGGGTCGACGTGCAGCGGCGGCAGGCGCTGCGCGACGTAGGTCTGGATCGCGACGTTGCGCCGCCGCAGTTCGATGCCGGCCAGCTCGACCGCGTCGTCGATGATCGTTCGCGCCTGCGTCCACTGGCGCTGCGGTTCGCTGCGCTTCACGAACGAGCGGATGCGGTGGATGATCTGGCCGGCACGCTGCGCCTGGCGCGAGGTCTTCTCGAGCGTCGCGATCAGGTCCTCGGTCTTGATCGTTCCGCCTTCGACGCGCGTGAGCATGCCGTTGCAATAGTTGCTGATCGCCGTCAGCGGCTGGTTGAGTTCGTGCGCGACCGAAGACGCCATCTCGCCCATCGTCATCAAGCGGCTCGTGACCTGCGCCTTCTCGGCCTGGTTCGCGGCGAGCGCCTCGGCGCTGCGCCGCGCGGTGATGTCGGTCGCGATCAGCATCTGCGCCAGGCGCCCGTCGGTCCACTGCAGGTAGCGCGCGCGAACGTCGAACCATTTGTCCAGGCCTTCGACGAAGATCTCGCGCGGGTCGGAGCCGGCGCCGGTGAGTTCGTGCGTCGGCAGGCCGCCGAGGTTGTCGATCGCGTCGTCGTCTTCCGGAGGCGGCTTCGCCGGTTGCGGTTCGCCGCCGGCGAGCAGCGCGTGGCCGCTGCCGTCGGCGCCGAACCACAGCCGGTACGAGCGGTTCGCGAACAGCAGCTCGCCTTGCTGGACGGAGAGCACTGAGACCGCCGCTTCCAGCCCCTCGAGCACGGTCGTGAAGCGTTCGTGCGACGCCGAGAGCTGGTCGCGTACGCGCTTGCCCTCGGTGATGTTCGTCATCGACGTCACCCACCCGGTCTGCTGGCCCTTCGGGTCGATCAGCGGCGAGACGTACATGCGGGCGTCGAACAGCGTGCCGTTCTTGCGCATCACCTTGACCTCGATGCCGCCGGCCGGGCTGCGGCCCTGCAGTTCCTGCAGCAGCAGGCGGTTGTTCTCCTCCTGGCGGTCGGCCGGCCAGTACGGGAACGGCGGCTGGCGGTCGACGAGCTCGCTCTCGGCAAACCCCGTCATCGCGCAGAACGCCGGGTTGACGTAGGTGATGCGCGCCTGCATGTCCATCGCGCGCATGCCGGTCAGCATCGAGTTCTCCATCGCGCGGCGGAAGTTGGTCTCGGTGACGAGCGCGGCTTGCATCTGCATCCGCCGCGCCATGTGGCGCCAGGTGCCGAGCAGCATCCACAGCGTCAGGACCGAGAGCGCGACGACCATCCAGAACAGCGTGTTGCTGACGAGGCCGATCGACGTGCGGAAACCCTGGCTGCGCAGCACGATGCCGTTGTCGGCCGGCGCGAGCGGCAGGTCGTAGACGATCGCGGCCGGCCGCGTCGCGCGGCCCGGCATCGGAATCACGCTGCTCGCGATCTCGCGCCCGCCGGCGTCGAAGAGGTCGATCGAGTGGCGTTTCGTGATCTCGGCCGGAACGAAGTAGCGCAGCAGGCGCTCGATCGAATACTCCGCGACGAGCACGCCCGAGAACGAATTGCGATCGATGAGCGGAACGAGCACCTGGAACACTTCGGTACCGGTCGCGCCGCGCAGCGGACCCGAGTACACCGTCTGGCGCTGCGCGCGTGCCGCGTCGAGCGTGGCGGGATCGGGCTTCGGTGCCGGCTCGGGCTCGACCGGCGAATCGCGATCGACGATCGGATCGGGTTCGAACGACGAGAGGCTGCGCGCCGAGTAGGCGGCTTTCGTCCTGCGGTCGGCGCCGACCCAGGTCAGCGCGTTGATCTCGGGGCGCTCCTGGGTGAAGGTCTCGGCCTGGGCGACGAACTGCTCCTTGTCGATGCTGCGCGTCGCGACCTCGCGCGCGATGCGTACGAGCTGCTCCTTGTTCTCGATCAGGCGCAGCCGGATCTGCTGCTGGGCGATCTCGGCGTCGCGCTTGACGGCCTCCTGCTCACGCTCGAATTCCTCATTGCGCAGATACCAGAACGCCGAGATGATCGCGGCGAGGAACAGCAGCACCGACACCAGCGGGCCGAGCGTCGCGAACCGGTCCTGCCGGGCCGGCGTCTGCTTGCCCCACCAGCGTCCGAGCAGCCGCTCGAGCCGGGCGCGCGGTGTGACGCGGCCGATTCTGACGCCAGGGGGATTGCGCATCGTGCGATTATCGTGGCGTGCGACGCGAGCCGGGTTCGGCGACCCTCGTGGGGGTCGAATGAGTTTCTTTATATGAAACGCGTTTGCATGATTTGAAACGCACTTTGAAGTGTGCGACACTTCGCAGCCACTGCCCCAAAGGAGGTCCGCATGTCCGCTCTACCCGAATCCGTTTTCGGTGCGCCGGCCAACGACGACGATGCACAGGAGACGCGCGAATGGATCGAGGCCCTGACGGCCGTCATCGCCTCCGAAGGGGGCGCACGCGCGCACTTCCTGCTCGAGCAGTTGATCGATCAGGCGCGCCAGGCCGGCATCGACCTGCCGTTCTCGGCCAATACCGCCTACATCAACACGATTCCGGCCGACCAGGAGGAACGCACGCCGGGCAACATCGAGATCGAGGAGCGGCTGCGCGCCTACATGCGCTGGAACGCGATGGCGATGGTCGTCAAGGCCAATCGCTTGCACCCGGCCGACGGCGGTGACTTGGGCGGCCACATCGCGAGCTTCGCGTCGCTCGCGACGATGCTCGGCACCGGCTTCAACCACTTCTGGCACGCCGAGAGCGAAGGCCACGGCGGCGACCTGATCTACCACCAGGGCCACTCATGCCCCGGCATCTATGCCCGCGCCTTCATGGAAGGGCGCATCACCGAGGATCAGCTGCTGCACTTCCGCCAGGAGGTCGACGGCAAGGGCATCTCGAGCTATCCGCACCCGAAGCTGATGCCCGAGTTCTGGCAGTTCCCGACCGTCTCGATGGGCCTGGGGCCGCTGATGTCGATCTACCAGGCGCGCTTCCTGAAGTACCTGCACGCGCGCGGCATCGCCGACACCGCCAACCGCAAGGTCTGGGTGTTCTGCGGCGACGGCGAGATGGACGAACCCGAGTCGCTCGGTGCGGTCGGCCTCGCTTCGCGCGAGCACCTCGACAACCTGATCTTCGTCATCAACTGCAACCTGCAGCGGCTCGATGGCCCGGTGCGCGGCAACGGCAAGATCATCCAGGAGCTCGAGAG